>NZ_BAAAMR010000008.1:33548-146482 GCF_039529375.1 Actinomadura napierensis | reverse complement strand
TCGGCGCGGCCGGGCTCGCGGGGGGCGCGGGCGCGACGGTGGGCGGGGCGGCGTGCGTCGTGCCGGGCGGGTCGTCGCCTCCCGTGGCGAACAGGACGCCGAGGACCGCCGTCGGCGCCGCCGCGAGCCCCGCCGGGACGGCCCAGCCGGGCAGGGACGCGGCCGGGGCGAGGCTCCCGAACGGGGCGGTCGGCGCGCTCAGCAGCACGGCGCCGATCGGAAGGGCGCGCCGCAGCCGCCCGTTGAGGTCGGCCATCTCCTCGGCCGTGCGGCGGCACCGCGGGCAGGACTCCAGGTGCCGGCGCAGCGCGCGGCTGCGCCGCCGGCCCGGACGGCGGACGGACGCGGCGAGCTGCGCGGTGAACTCCGCGCAGTCCGGGTGCCCTTCGCAGCTCGCGGCGAGGAACGCCTGCCGGAGCCCCTCGCGGGCCCGGAACGCCAGCTGGGCGACCGCGCCCGCCTCCATCCCGAGGATCTCCGCGACCCGCTGGACGGGCTCGTCCTCGATGACGGTGTGCCACAGGACGGTCTGCCAGCGCTCCGGCAGCGACCGGAACGCGCGGACGAGGGCGTCCAGCTCGTCGACGTCCGGGAGCTCGTCCGGCGGGCCGGCGGCCCACTCGGTGACCTGGTCGGTGACGACGGTGCGGCGGTCGGTGCGCGCCCAGTCGACCGCCGCGTTGCGCACGACCGTGTACAGGTAGGGCCGGCACGCCTCGCGGGGCCCGCCGCCCTGGCGCAGCGCCGCGAGGGTCCGGGCGAACGCCTCGCTGGCCAGGTCCTCCGCCAGGTGCTGGTCGCGGACGAGCCCGCGGGCATAGCCCAGGACCGCCGCGTGGTGCCGCCGGTACAGCTCGTCGGACGCGCGCTCGTCGCCCGCGCCGGCGGCGGCCGCCAGATCGGCGTCCGGCTCGATCCCCGCGCCTGTCACCACGACGACATCCAACCCAGAGCACGCATCTGATCACAACCCTCGTAGGTCGCCATCCGCCGCCGCATAAGACGCCGGAATGCTCACCTGATTACGAGGTTTCGCCGATTTTCCCGATCGGCCGGGTGGCGAGACCCGTGTCCACTTAAAAAGACGAGTGTGTTTTTTTATGCTACGGTCCCGGCATGATCTACGACTCCGCACGCTGGACGGCCACCCTGGCGGGCCGGCGCGTGCTGATCACCGGGGCGGCGCGCGGCATCGGCGCGGCGCTGGCCGCCCGGCTGCACGAGCGCGGCGCGCGGGTCGCCCTGGCCGGCCTCGAACCCGATCTGCTCGCCTCCGCCGCCGCCGGCAGCGGTGACGCCCCCTGGTGGACCTGCGACGTCACCGACCGCGAGCGCGTCCGCACCGTCGTGGACGAGGCGGCCGCCGCGCTCGGCGGCCTCGACGTCGTCGTCGCCAACGCGGGCGTCGCCGCGCAGATGCCGGTGGTCGGCGGCGACCCGGCGGTGCTGGAGCAGAGCCTGCGGGTGAACGTCCTCGGCGTCCACAACACGCTGTCGGCCGCCGGCCCGCACATCAGCCACCCGCGCGGCTACGCGCTGACCATCGCGTCGCTGGCCGTCGCCGTCCACCTGCCGCTGCTCGGCGCGTACAGCGCGTCCAAGGCGGCGGCCGAGGCGCTCGGCGACACGCTCCGCGTCGAGCTGCGGCCGTGGGGCGCCAGGGCCGGCGTCGCCTACTTCGCCGAGCTCGACACCGACATGACCAGCCGGGGCTTCGGCACGGAGGCCGCCACCACGCTGTCCAAGGGCACGCGGGGCGGCGCGATGTCGCACGTCGCGCCGCTGAAGGCCGGGATCGACGCCCTCGAACGCGGCATCGCCCGCCGGTCCCGCCGCATCGTGGCGCCCTGGTGGGTCGCCGGGGCCATGCCCGCGCGCGCCGCGCTCCAGCCCGTGCTGGAGCGGCTCGTCCAGCCGAGCCTGCGCCGCGCGCTGGAGATCGCGCGCGACGAGCACGCCGCCCTGACCACAGCGCAGCCGGGCAGCGGCCTGTGAGCGCCCCGCCGGACGCGGCGCCGCGGGTCGCGCCGGGCGGGATCCGCGACGTCGGGCTCGTCAACTGGCTGATCTGCGCGGCCTCCGGACGCGTCGCCGGGACCGGGCCGCCCAACCTGTTCCTCACCCTCGCACGGCAGCGCGGCCTGTTCCGCGGCTGGCTGTGGTTCGGCGGACGCCTCATGCCGGGCGGAAAGCTGGCGCGCCGCGAGACCGAACTGGTCATCCTGCGCGTCGCCCACCTGCGCGAATGCCGCTACGAGTTCGACCACCACGTGCGGCTCGGCCGCCGCGCCGGGGTCCGCGCGGCGGACGTCGAACGCGTCAGGAAGGGCCCGGACGCCGACGGCTGGAGCCCGCGCGAGCAGGTCATGCTCGCCGCCGCCGACGAGCTGCACCACGACCAGGACCTCTCCGACGCGACCTGGGCGCGGCTGCGCACCCGCCTCACCCAGCCCGAATGCGTCGAGCTCTGCATGCTCGCCGGCCACTACGAGATGCTCGCGACCGTGATCGACGCGCTGCGCGTGCGCCCCGACTCGCCCCGTCCCCGACGCTGACTCCGCTCCCCGGGAGGTCCCCCGAATGCGTGCACGACGGTTCATCGCGACGACGCTGCTGCTGGCAGGGACCCCGATCCTCCTCGCGCCGCGGCCCGCCGAGGCCGCCCCGCGAACGCCGGTGCGGTTCGCCGACGGCGCCGGGATCCGCGTGGAGCGGGTCCAGCGGATCGACGACCGGCAGTACGCGGTCCGGGTCGGCACCGCCGCTCTGGGCCGGGCCGTGGACGTCCGCATCCTGCTGCCCACCGGCTACGAACGGCGGCCGACCGCCCGGTATCCCGTCCTGTACCTGTTCCACGGGACGAACGGACGGGCGGCCGACTGGGTCGAGAAGGGCGGCGCCGAGGCCACGACCGCCGGGAAACCGCTGATCACGGTGATGCCGGACGCCGGGTTCGACGGGGACGGCGGCGGCTGGTTCACCGACTGGGCCGACCCGAAGACCAAGCTGGGACCGTCGAAGTGGGAGACGTTCCACGTCGGGCAGCTCGTCCCGTGGATCGACCGCAACCTGCGGACCGTGGCGGCGCGGCGCGGCAGGGCCATCGCCGGGCTGTCCCAGGGCGGGTTCGGCGCGATGAGCTACACGGCCCGCCACCCCGACATGTTCGCGTCCGCGACGTCGTTCTCCGGCGCGCCCGACATCGCGCACGACCCGGTCACCGCCGTCGGCGCGTACGGGGTGATCTCCCTCGTCGCCGCCGCCTACGACGGCGTCCCGCCCGACTCGATCTTCGGCTCGCGGTTCGCCGACGCGATCAACTGGCGCGGCCACGACCCGGCCACCCTCGCGTCCAACCTGCGCGGGACGCGGCTCTCGCTCTACACCGCGACCGGCATCCCCGGGCCGCTCGACCACGGGATCCCCGACCCGGGGGCGGTCGGGATCGAGGCCCTCGCCCACCAGTCGACGCTGAGCTTCCACCGCCGCCTCCAGCAGTTGAAGATCCCGAGCCGGTTCGACGACTACACCTTCGGCACGCACACCTTCCCGTACTGGGCGCGCGACCTGCGCGAGGAGATCGGGCCGCTGATGCGCGCGTTCGCGGCGCCGTCCCGCCCGCCGGCGCGCGTCTCCTACGCGTCGATCGACCGGACGTGGACGCAGTGGGGCTGGACGATCTCGCTCGTCCGCCGCGCATCCCGGGAGTTCAGCGGCCTCAGCGACGCCACGTCCACGGGCTTCACGCTCAAGGCGGGCGGCACCGCGACCGTCACGACGCCCCCGTCCTACCGTCCGGGAGCCCGCTACATCATCACGGTCCCCGGGCACCGCATCACCGCGAAGGCCACCGCGTCCGGACGCCTGGCGTTCACCCTCCGGCCGACGCCCAACGGCAGGGTGACCACCGTCCACGCCACGATCGGGCGGCCCTAACCCTCCAGGACGCCGGACCGGACGAGGGCCCGGACGTGGTCGACGATCGGGGGCCCGACGGCGCGCAGCGCGGCCAGGTCGCCGGACGCGACGGCGGGCGTCACCATCGTGCCGACCGCCGCGACGACGACCTGGCAGGCGAACCGGCCGGACTCGCCGGTCGCGCCCATCAGGCCGGCGAGCGCCGACGCCAGGTCGCGCTGCACCGCCGAGCGGCGGGCGACGGCCTCGGGGCCGGCGGCGAACACCTCCACCAGGAACAGCCGCGCGTAGCCGGGCTCGGACGCCAGCGCGTCCAGGTAGACGGCGATGGCCCGCTCGAACCGGTCGACGGGCTCGGCGCCGCCCTGCGCCGCCTGCGCGAGCCGCTCCCGCACCAGCTCGCCGGCCTGGTCGAACGCCGCCATGAAGCAGTCGAGCTTGGACGAGAACAGCCGGTAGAAGCTCTGCCGCGACACCCGGGCCCGCTTCAGCACGTCCTCGACGGACGTACCGGCGTACCCCTTCTCGGTCATCGCCTCGGCCATGGCCGCCAAAAGGCGCCCGCGGTGGACGCGGTCGACCTCCGCGCGGGACAGCGCGTGGCGTCCCCGGGGGAGCCGGGGCGGCGAGGACTGCGGCACCCGATCACGATAGAGCACCCGCCTCGCGGCGCAGGCCCGTCCGGAAAACGGGGATGAGACCGGTGTGATGGCTTTCACCGGATGGTCCGTACACTGGGCGAACGGGATCGTGGAGGCGGTCCTGCGTTTCGGCGCGCCGTGACCCTACCTTCACGTACGCGGTGGGACGTACGTCACACTATGCATGTAGGTGTTTCGAGGAGGAGAAGCGTGACCGACCGCGACGTGGACGTTCTGAGCAGAGCACCGCTCTTCGAGGCCCTCGACGAGCAGGGCGCCAAGGCGCTGCGCGCCAACGTGACGGAGGTGCGCCTGGCACGCGGTCAGACGCTCTTCAACGAGGGGGAGACGGGCGACCGGCTGTACGTCGTCCTGGAGGGCAAGATCAAGCTGACCCGGACGGCGCCGGACGGCCGGGAGAACCTGCTGAGCGTGCTCGGCCCGAGCGAGATGTTCGGCGAGCTGTCGCTGTTCGACCCGCGGCCCCGCACCGCCAGCGCGATCGCGGTGACCGAGTGCCGGCTCGCCGGGCTCGGCCACGACGACCTGCGGCCGTGGCTGACCGGGCACCCCGAGGTCGCCGTGCAGCTGCTGCGCGCGCTCGCCCAGCGGCTCCGCAAGACCAACGACGTGATGGCCGACCTGGTCTTCACCGACGTGCCGGGCCGCGTCGCCAAGGCGCTGCTGGACCTCGCCGAGCGGTTCGGGCAGCCGTCCGAGGCGGGCCTGCACGTGCACCACGACCTCACCCAGGAGGAGCTGGCGCAGCTCGTCGGCGCGTCCCGGGAGACGGTCAACAAGGCCCTCGCCGACTTCGCGCAGCGCAACTGGCTGCGGATCGAGGCGCGCGCCGTGGTGATCCTCGACATCGAGCGGCTGCGCAAGCGGTCCAAGTGAGCGGGCGCCCCGGGTGAGACCGGGCGGGCCCCGCTCCGCGCAGCGCCGCGCGGAGCGTCAGGGGCGTTCGTTCAGATAGTCCAGCTGCGACTGGACGGACCACTCGGCCGCCGGCCACAGCGACCTGTCGACGTCCGCGTAGACGATCTCGACGACCTCGCGGGCCGTGCGGGCACCGCCCGCCACGGCGGCCTCGACCTGCGCGAGGCGCTCGCGGCGGTGGTCGATGTAGTGGTCGAGGGCGGCCAGCGGGTCGTTCAGCTTCGGGCCGTGACCGGGGAGGATCACGGCCGCTTCCTGGTCGGCGGAGAAGGAGCGCAGCCGGTCCAGGGAGCTCAGGTAGTCGCCGAGCTTCCCCTCCAGCACGGTCGTGCCGTAGCCGAGGACGGTGTCCCCGGTGAGGACGGCGCGGTCCGCCGGCAGCCAGAACGTGAGCGAGTCGTCGCTGTGGCCGGGGGTCTCCATGATCCGCAGTTCGACGCCGCCGGTGGTGACGACGTCCCCCTCGCCGAGCCCCTCGTCGCCGAGCCGGTGCGCCGGGTCGAGGGCCCGCACCTTGACGCCACCCGCTTTGCCGCCGCCCGCGAGCTCGGCGAACTTCGCGGCGCCCGCCGAGTGGTCGGGGTGGCCGTGGGTGAGCAGGACGAGCCCGACGCGCCGGCCCTGGCCCGCGATCAGGTCGGCGACGCGGCGCAGGTGCTTGCCGTCCTTGGGCCCGGGGTCGACGACGACGACCTCCTCGGCGCCCGGTTCCCCGATGATCCAGGTGTTGGTGCCGTCCAGGGTCATCGCCGACGGGTTCGGCGCGAGCACGCAGGTCGCCCGTTCCGTGCCCATCCCATCGATCTCGCTCATGTCGCCCATCCTGCCCGAGGCCCGATCGGGGTGGCGGACCGGGTTCCAGCCCAGCCGTTCGAGGTGCCGCAGCGCGGAGGTACCGGCGAGCCGCCACATGACGGCCCGCGACCAGTTTCCATGAGCAGGCATCCCGCGGCGCGTCACGCCCCGCTCGGGTAGTACTGGGCGGCCTTCTCGGGCAGCACCAGCCACGCCTCACCGTCGATGATCTCCGCGGTGGGCTCGTGCACGATGATCTCGCGGGGCGCGGCGAGCACGTCCGCGACGGTGTCGAACGCGGCCAGCTCGCTCAGCGTCGCCAGGGTCGGCGGCAGCATGAACCACTCGCCGGCCTTCGCGCGCTCGACGGCGTCCGCCGGGCGCACCCACGCGGCCCGGTCGGCCTCGGTGCTGACGTCGCGGGCGCGCTGCCCGGCGGGCATCGCCGCGACGAAGAACCGGGTGTCGTAGCGCTTCGGCTCGACGATCGGGGTGATCCAGTGCGCCCACGGGCGCAGCAGGTCCGCGCGCAGCACCAGGCCGCGCCGGTCGAGGAACCCGCCGAACGACTGGGAACGGTCCAGCAGCGCCTGCCGGTCGGCCTCCCAGTCGTCGCCGCGGGTGTCGTCCACGACCGTGCCGGCGGTGGGGCCGGCCAGCAGGACGAGCGTCTCCTCGAAGGTCTCCCGGACCGCCGCGCAGACCAGCTCCCGCGCGGTCTTCTCGTCGGCCTTGAACGCCGCGCCCCACTCCGCCGGGGACGGCCCGGACCAGGCGAGGTCGGCCTCGCCGTCGCGCGGGTCGACCGAGCCGCCGGGGAAGACGTAGGCGCCGGGCGCGAACGCCATGGACCGCACCCGCCGCAGCAGGAACGCCTGCAGCCCGTGCTCCTCGTGGTCGCGGAGCACGACGACGGTGGCGGCGTGCCGGGCGGGGGCCGGCTGCGCCCGGCCTGCCAGGATGTCATCGATCTGTTCCCGCATCGATTCCGGCAACTTCAGCCCGTTCACCATCGCCCCGCCCAACTCGTCGCACTCATGGCGGTTCATTCGGACATACCGAATGGCGTTCCGTC
The DNA here is from genome assembly GCF_039529375.1 of Actinomadura napierensis. Lineage (NCBI taxonomy): Bacteria > Bacillati > Actinomycetota > Actinomycetes > Streptosporangiales > Thermomonosporaceae > Actinomadura > Actinomadura napierensis. The sequence continues at coordinate 139,114 of NZ_BAAAMR010000008.1, read as the reverse complement.
AACCCCGGGGTCCCGGCGCCGGCGGCTCCGGGATCAGGAGACCTCGGCGATCAGTTCGACCTCGACCGGCACGTTCCGCGGCAGCACGGCGACGCCCACGGCGCTGCGCGCGTGCTTGCCCGCGTCCCCGAACACCTCGCCCAGCAGGTCGCTGGCGCCGTTGATCACCTGCGGCTGGCCGTAGAAGTCCGGCGCGGACGCGACGAACCCGACGACCTTGACGATCCGCACGACCTGCGACAGCTCGCCGACCTCGGCCTTCAGCGCCGCGATCGCGTTCAGCGCGCAGATGCGGGCCTGCTCGGCGGCCACGTCCGCGGACACCTCGGCGCCGACCTTCCCGGTCACCTTGATCTCGCCCTTCACCAGGGGGACCTGGCCGGCGGTGTAGACGAGCGAGCCGGTCCGCGCCGTGGGCACGTACGACGCCAGCGGCGTCACGACCTCCGGCAGCTCCAGGCCCAGCTCGGTGATGCGTTCTTCGGGCGTGCTCATCAGGACTGGATCTCCCGCTTGAAGTAGGCCACCAGGTTCTCCGGGTTCGGGCCCGGCAGGACGGTGACGAGCTCCCACCCGTCCTGGCCCCAGTTGTCGAGGATCTGCTTGGTCGCGTGCACCAGCAGCGGAACGGTCGCGTACTCCCACTTCTTCATGGGTTTCACCCTAGCGATCAGTGCCTCCCCGCCCCGCCCGAACCCGCTCTTCACAGCGCGTCCGCCCGCTCCGGCCGCCCGCTCACAGGGAGGCGGCGTCGTAGTGGTCGCGGGACGCCCGGATCTCGTCGATGTTGTGCTCGGCGAAGTGCTGGACGGCGTCGAGCAGCGGGACGAGGCGCTCGCCCAGCAGCGTCAGCGTGTACTCCACCTGCACCGGCACGGACGGGGTCACGGCGCGCGCCAGGAAACCGTCCCGTTCGAGGGAGCGCAGGGTCTGCGTGAGCATCTTGGCGCTGACGCCCGGCAGGGCGCGGGCGAGCTCGGCGTACCGGCGCGGCCCCCGCGTCAGCTGGTACAGCACCATCGACGTCCACTTGTTGCCGATGACGCCCAGCAGATCATGTGTCGGGCATTGCTCCATATAGGCGTCGAATGCGACCTTGTCCTCCTGCCGCCGTTCGGCGGCGGTCTGCGTCGTCATGTCGTTCTCACAGTCCCCATGCTGCGGGCTCACCTCCGGGTGCCGATCGCACTTGGAGGTAACCCCTTCCGGCGCCGCGCTGTTCCGGGCGACAGTGGCCGTGCTGCGGGGGTTCTCCCCGCTCCCTCCCACGTCAGGAATGGAGTCCGGCATGCGCGCGATCATCGTGGAAAAGCCCGGCGGGCCCGAGGCCCTGAAGAACGCCGAGGTCGGGGAGCCCGAGCCCGGACGCGGGCAGGTGCGGATCCGCACGGCGGCGGCCGGGGTGAACCCCGTGGACGCGGCGACCCGCTCGGGCGCGCTCGCCGACGCGGGACTGATGCCGCCCTTCGGCTCCCGCGGCCCGGTCGGCATCGGCTGGGACGTGGCCGGCACCGTCGAGGCGGTCGGCCCGGACGTCACCCGGTTCGCGGCCGGCGACCCGGTCATCGGCCTGCGGGACCGGCTGGACGTCCCGCTCGGCGCCTACGCGGAGGCCGTCGTCCTGGACGCCGCCGCCGTCGCGCGCGCGCCTGGCTCCGCGTCCGCCGTCGAAGCAGCGACGCTTCCGCTGAACGGGCTCACCGCGTCGCAGGCCCTCGACCTGCTGGATCTTCCGTCCGGCAGCACGCTGCTGGTCACGGGCGCGGCGGGGGCGGTCGGCGGCTTCGCGGTCGAGCTGGCCGTCCAGCGCGGGCTGCGGGTGGTGGCGGCGGCCTCGGAGGCGGACGAGGCGCTGGTCCGCGACCTGGGCGCCGAGTGGTTCGTCCCGCGTGGCCCGCACCTCGGCGACGCCGTGCGGGCGCTCGTCCCCGGCGGCGCGGACGGCGCGCTGGACGCGGCGCTCCTGTCGATCGCGGCGCTGGACGCGGTCCGGGGCGGCGGCGCGTTCGTCGCGGTCAGCGGCGGCCCGGCCGCCCCGACGCCGCTGCGCGGGATCACCGTCCACAACGTGTGGATACGCGCCGACGGCACGCAACTGGAGCAGCTGTCCGCGCTGGTCGACGCCGGGCGCCTCACGCTCCGGGTCGCCGGCACGTTCCCACTCGCGGACGCCGTCAAGGCGCACGAGCGGCTGGAGGCGGGCGGCCTGCGCGGCCGGCTCGTCCTGACCACCGCGGAAGTCTGATCGCCGGGCGATCCGGGCGGCGGCCTCAGGGATTCCGGGGCTCCTGCTCGGCGCGGACCATCACGCGCCGCAGGAGGTCCGACAGGGTGCGGCGCTCGTCCTCGGTCAGGCCGCCGAGCAGCCGGTACTCCTCATGCCCGACGCCGCCCATAGCGCCGAGCCAGGCGGCGCGGCCCTCGTGGGTCAGCTCGACCCGCACCCGCCGCCGGTCGGTCCGCGACGGCGTCCGGCGGACGAACCCGCGCCGCTCCAGCGCGTCCAGCCGCCCGGTCACCGAGTTCGGCGGCATGCCGAGGTCGGCGGCCAGTTCCGACGGGGCGGCGCTCCCGTGCCGGCCGCCGAGCGCCTGCAGGGTGTCGTACTCGTGCCGGTGCAGGTCGTACTCGACCAGCGAGCGGTCCTTCACCCGCCTGATGTGCTCCACGAAGCGCACCATCCGGGTCACGGCGCCCTCGATGTCGGGATCGAGGTCGGACAGGATCCCCGCCCACCGCGCGACGTGGTCGTCGGTCCGGTCGTGGAGTTCCTCCGTTCCGCCCATGCACGGATCGTACGGCCCCCATCACTTCGGCAGCGAATATTTCGTTGACGAATAGTTCGTTACCGAATTAGATTGCCCGGCATGCCCCCTCCGCTGCGCGGCCGGGACTTCCGGCTGCTGTTCACCGCCCGCGTCCTGTCCCTGACCGGCGACGCCGCCGTGCCCGCCGCGCTGACGCTCGCCGTGCTCCGCGCGACCGGCTCCACGTCCGCGCTCGCCCTGGTGCTGGGCTGCGCGATGGTGCCGCGCCTGCTGCTGCTCCCCGTCGGCGGCGTCCTCGCCGACCGGCTCAACGCCCGCACCGTCGCCGTCGCCACCGACCTCGCCGGCTGCGCCGCGCAGCTGTTCGCCGCGCTGGAACTGCTCGGCGGCCATCCCCGGCTCTGGCACCTCGCCGTCGCGCAGGCGATCGGCGGCGCCGCCTCGGCCTTCCAGGCCCCGACGATCTCCCCGATGGTCGCCGGCACGGTCGACACCGCCGGCCTGCAGAAGGCGAACGCGCTGATCGGCACCGCCAACGGCGCCACCCGGCTGGCCGGGCCCGCCCTCGCCGGCACGCTCGTGCTCACCGCCGGCCCCGGCTGGACGTTCGTGCTCGACTCCGCCTCGTTCGCCGCCAGCGCCGCGCTCCTCGCCCTGACCCGCGTCCGGCGCGCCGCCGCCGCGCCCGGCCCGGACGGGGGATCGGGCCGCCGGCTGCTCCGCGACCTCGCCGAAGGCTGGAACGAGGTGCGCTCCCGCGACTGGTACTGGACGAGCCTCATCGCGCACGCCGTCTGGAACGGCGCGTCCGCCGTGCTGCTCACCCTCGGCCCCGCCATCGCGATCGAGCGGCTCGGCGGCGAGGGCACCTGGGTCGCGATCGTGCAGGTCGGCGCGGTCGGCCTGGTCGCCGGGGCGCTGCTGGCCGGGCGCTTGCGGCCGCGCCGCCCGGTGCTGGTCGCCAACCTCGGCCTCGCCGCGTTCGCGGTCCCGCTCGCGCTGCTGGCCGCCGCCGCGCCCGCGCCGCTGATCGTCGTCTCGTACGGGGTGGCGCTCACCGGGCTCGGCGTGCTCAACCCGATCTGGGAGACCGTCGTGCAGCTGTCCGTCCCGCGGCGGTCCCTGGCCCGGGTCACCTCCTACGACTGGCTGCTCTCCCTCGGCGCCGCGCCGCTCGGCTACGCCCTCGCGCCGTGGGCCGCGTCCGCGTGGGGCGCGTCCGTCCCGCTCATGGTCAGCGCCGTCCTGGTCGGCGGGAGCTGCCTGGCGACGGCCGCGGTCCCGGGCGTCCGCGCCCTCACGATGCCGAAGGCCCCCGCCGCCCTATGACGGGCGCCGGGGACCTCCGGCCGAACATCGCTCTCGTCGGGCCGTCAGAAGTCGGCGGGCGGCTCCTGCTCCGGAGCGCCGCCCCCGGCCGGGCGGTCGCCGCCCGCGATGCCGGGCCGCTCGCCCTCGCGGGGGCCGTCCACCTCGCCGGGCCGCTCGGCCCCGGACACCCCCTGGTGCGGCTTCGGCTCGTCCAGCCCGATGACCGGCGGCACGTCCTCGGCGGACCCCAGCGTCGAGGGCTGCTCGGCGGCCTTCGCCAGGTCGGCCTCGGCCTTGGCGAGCCGCTCCCGCAGATCCATCCGCTCGGCGCCGTCACCGGACCGCTCGGGCCCGCCGCCGCCCATCTTGTCGAAGAACCGCAGGATCTCGACCGGAAGCGGCATGACCAGCGTGCTGTTCTTCTCCGCCGACACCTCCACGACCGTCTGCAGCAGCCGCAGCTGGAGGGCCGCCGGATCCTGCGACATGATCTCCGCCGCCGCGGCGAGCCGCTTGGAAGCCTGGAACTCGCCGTCCGCGGTGATGATGCGGGCGCGCCGCTCCCGCTCCGCCTCGGCCTGCCGCGCCATCGAGCGCTTCATGCCCTCCGGCAGCGACACGTCCTTGATCTCCACCCGCTCGATCAGGATCCCCCACGGATCCTGGGTGATCTCGTCGATGATCGAGCGCAGCCGGACGTTGATCTTCTCGCGCTCGCCGAGCAGCTCCTGCATGTCCGCCTGGCCGATCGCCGAGCGCAGCGACGTCTGCGCCACCTGCGAGATCGCGTATCCGTAGTTCTGCACGTTCACGATCGCCTTCACCGGGTCGACCACCCGGAAGTACACGACCGCGTCCACGCGGACGCTCACGTTGTCCTGGGTGATGCCGTCCTGCGCCGGCACCCCCATCGTGACCGTCTGCTGGTTGACCTTTTGCATTCGCTCTGCATAAGGGATGATCGCCGTCAGGCCGGGCCGGCGGACGGCGCCGGGGCGGAGCTGCCCGCCCCGCTGCACCTGGCCGAACCGGAACACGATGCCGTGCTCGAACTGCTGCACGACACGCAGCGACGAGGCGAGCGTGATCAAGCCGCCCACCACGACGATCAGCAAAATGATCAGGGCCACCGCTGCCATCACGGGCCACCTTTCCGATGTGGACTGTCCGTACCCGCTCGGAGCCCGGACGTACCGGCCCGCGGACCGGTCTCACGTTTCCCAGCTAACCGCGCGGGCACGCCCGTAGCAACGGTCCCGGCGGACGATCTGCGAGCGCGGACGGCATCGTGTCAGGGATCACTTGCATCGGGGCGGGCGGCCTCTCAAGTCCTTGCCGAGTGAACGATATGGTCGATCGGGTGAGCGCGAGAGACACCGACTGGGACGGCGTACGCCTCCACGTCGTCACCGGGAAGGGCGGCACGGGCAAGACGACCGTTGCCGCCGCACTCGCCCTGGCGCTGGCCGCGGGCGGCCGCAAGGTCCTGCTCGTCGAGGTCGAGGGACGCCAGGGCATCGCCCAGCTCTTCGACTGCCCGCCGCTGCCCTACGGGGAGCGCCGCGTCGCCGTCGCGCCGGACGGCGGGGACGTCTACGCGCTCGCCGTCGACACCGAAGAGGCGCTCCTCGAGTACCTCGAGATGTTCTACAGCCTCAAGCGCGCCGGGAAGGCGATGACCAAGCTCGGCATCGTCGACTTCGTCACCACCATCGCCCCCGGCCTGCGCGACGTGATCCTCACCGGCAAGACGTCGGAGTCGGTGCGCCGCAGGAAGAAGGACGGCTCGTTCATCTACGACGCCGTCGTCATGGACGCCCCGCCCACCGGCCGCATCACCAAGTTCCTCAACGTCAATGACGAGGTCTCCGGTCTCGCCAAGGTCGGGCCGGTCCGCAACCACGCCGACACCGTGATGAAGGTCGTGCGCAGCCCCGAGACCGCCGTCCACTTCGTCACGCTGCTGGAGGAGATGCCGGTCCAGGAGACGATGGACGGCGTCCGCGAACTCACCGAGGTGGGGCTGCCGGTCGGCGGCGTCATCGTCAACATGGAGCACCAGCCCGTCCTGTCGGAGGACGACCTCGCCGCGGCCGCCGCCGGCGCCCTGGACACCGACGGGATCCTGCGCGGCGTGAAGGCCGCCGGGCTGGAGCACGACGCCGAGTCCATCGCCGCGGTGCTGGCCGCCGAGGCCGGCGAGCACGCCCGCCGCACCGCGCTGCAGCGCCGCGAGAAGGAGCGGCTGGAGTCCGTCGACCGGCCCCGCTACACGCTGCCCATGCTGTCCGACGGCATGGACCTCGCCGGCCTGTACGACCTGGCCGCCGCTTTGCGCGCGCAGGGCGCCGCGTAATTCCTGGGGGAGAGGACGTTATGAGCCCCACCAAGAACCCGCCCGCGCTGGACGTCGACGCGCTGCTCGACGACCCGCGCACCAAGATCATCGTGTGCTGCGGGTCCGGCGGCGTGGGCAAGACCACGACGGCCGCGGCGCTCGGCGTGCGGGCCGCCGAGCGCGGCCGCGACGTCGTCGTGCTCACCGTCGACCCGGCGCGCCGGCTCGCCCAGTCGATGGGGCTGTCCGAGCTGGACAACAACCCGCGCAAGATCGAGGTCGGCGGCGACGGCGAGCTGCACGCCATGATGCTCGACATGAAGCGGACCTTCGACGAGATCGTCGAGGCGCACGCCGACCCGGACCGGGCCAAGCAGATCCTCGCCAACCCCTTCTACCAGTCGCTCTCCTCGTCGCTGTCGGGCACGCAGGAGTACATGGCGATGGAGAAGCTCGGGCAGCTGCACCGCTCCGGCGCCTGGGACCTGATCATCGTCGACACCCCGCCGTCCCGGAACGCCCTGGACTTCCTGGACGCCCCCGAGCGGATGGGCCGGTTCCTCGACGGCCGCTTCATGAAGATCCTCGCCGCCCCCGCCAAGACCGGCGGGCGGTTCGGCGTGAAGGTGATCAGCGCCGGGTTCGGCATGTTCACCGGCGCCATCAACAAGGTCCTCGGCGTCCAGCTGCTGCGCGACGTGCAGACGTTCGTCGCCGCGTTCGACACCATGTTCGGCGGATTCCGCGAGCGCGCCGAGAAGACGTTCAAGCTGCTCCAGACCCCCGGCACCGCGTTCCTCGTCGTCGCCGCACCGGAGCCGGACGCGCTGCGCGAGGCGTCCTACTTCGTCGAGCGGCTCGCCGAGGAGCGGATGCCGCTGGCCGGGCTCGTCGTCAACCGCGTGCACGAGTCCGCCGCCGACGGGCTGTCGGCGGCGCGCAGCCAGGCCGCCGCCGAGACGCTGGAGGAGCGCGGCGAGCACACGCTGACCGCCGCGCTGCTGCGCCTGCACACCGACCGCATGCAGCTCGCCGCCCGCGAGGAACGCCTGCGCGACCACTTCGCCTCGACGCACCCGACCGTCCCGGTCACCGCGGTCCCCGCGCAGGCCGAGGACGTCCACGACCTCGAAGGCCTCCGCCAGGTCGGCGAAGACCTCTCGCTCCTCCCCGAATCCCGCGCCAAGCGCCCCGCCTAACGAGCCGGGGCGGTCTGGAAGACGGGCCAGCCGATCTCGGTACGCCAGCGCGACGAGTCGGGGGTGTCGCGGCGGCCGACGAGGTAGTACTCCCGCATGGGGCCGTCCACAGCGAGTGCGTGCCGCGACACGTACGCGGCGAGCGTGCCGTAGGAACGGTCCACGTCGGCGGGCGAGCCGTGGTGCGTGATGACGGCGAGCTCCGCCGCCGGCACCTCCCCCGGGACGACCCGGCCCATCCGCCGGACGGTCCCGGCGCACGGCACGAAGATGGTCGCCTCGCCGCGATGCCGGGTGTACAGCTCGTCCGCGAAGACACCGCCGGCGTGGCCGGCCTCGGGGAGGTCCTGCGCCGCGAGCGTCCCGTACAGCTCGCCCAGCGCGCCCTGGAACCACGCGCCCATGTCGGCGACGTCGACGACCTCGGTGATGGACGCGGCCGGCGCCGCCGGCACGCTGCGCAGCCCGACGCTCGCGGACGCGTCCGCCGGGGGAGGCGCGAGAAGGTCGCGCAGCGCGGCGACGGCGCACCGCGTCCGGCCGAGATCGTCCTCCAGCCGGCGCAGGTGCGCGGCGATCCGCTCGTTGCGGGCGTGCACGTCCGGCGCCGCGAGCACCGCCTCGATGTCGTCCAGCGGCATGCCGAGGTCGCGGAAACGGCGGATGACCTGCGCGGTCGGGATCTGCTCGACGGTGTAGCGGCGGTAGCCGGTGGCCGGGTCCACGTGGGCGGGTTCGAGCAGCCCGACCCGGTGGTAGTGCCGCAGCGTCTTCACGCTCATGTGGGTGGCGCGCGAGAAGTCCCCGATGGACAGGTACGTCATGCCGCCCATTGTGGGGCCTCCCCTCGGGGGAGAGTCTGCGCCGTTCGCCCGGCTTGACCCTGCCCGTGCGGCAGCCGCGAGCGTCGGTCCCGACGGCCCGCCGGGCCGGACGGAAGGAGACCGACGATGACCCAGGGAACCGACCACGAGCTGCGGCCCGCCACGATCGAGGACGTCGCCCGCCGCTACGTCGCGGTGTGGAGCGAACCCGACGCCGGCAGGCGCCGCGCCGCCATCGCCGCGCTGTGGGCGGAGGACGGCGTGGAGCTCGTCGAGACCGCGCGGTTCCGCGGCCACACCGAGCTGGCGGACAGGATCGCCGAGGCGTACGACGAGTTCGTGGTCCGCCGCAAGTACGCCGTGGTGTCGGCGGACGACGTGTTCGGCCACCACAACGCCGTCACGTTCACCGTCCGGCTCGTGGCAGGCGACGGCGAGGTCGCCTGGGCCGCGCGGGTGTTCCTCGTCCTCGGCGAGGACGACCTCATCCGCTACGACTACCAGTTCACCGTGCAGCCCCTGAAGGCATGACCACCGAGCAGGCATGACCACCGGGTCCGGCGCGGCGGCAGGCCCGCACCTCATCGGTACGGGCCCGCAGCCGCGCTTCGGTGAACCTTGCGGTCACCTGCCGTCGACCGATCCCAGCGGACCGGTCGTGCCCATGACCGCCCGCAGGCGGCCATCGGGCGTACCGCCGACCGGCGCCGAGCTCCGCTCAGCTCGCGACGAGCTCTTCCTCGTCGGCCTCGACCGACCGCTCGTACTCCTCCTTGGCGGTCTCCAGCAGCTCGCGCCACGACCGCACGTCCGGCCGCCGGCGCAGGAGCGCACGACGCTCCCTCTCCGTCATGCCGCCCCAGACGCCGAACTCGATCCTGTTGTCGAGGGCGTCGGCGAGACATTCCGTGCGCACCGGGCAGCCGCGGCAGATGAGCTTGGCCCGGTTCTGTGCCGCTCCCTGAACGAACAGGGCGTCCGGATCCGCGTTACGGCAGGCGGCGCGGGCGGTCCAATCCGTGATCCACATCTTGGCCCCACTCCCCTAGGGTCTGTGTCGATTTGCGCTCCTTGGCCGGACGGGCGCGGACGTCAGGCCGCCAAACGAAAGCCGTGGGGAAGAACTTACGGAAGCGAGGGACGATTCAACAGACCCCGATGGGCCCATTCTCGATATAGCCCACCGGGGCCATACCGCCGGAACGGACTAGTTACCTGTAGTTGACGCGCCAGACACGGCGCAGGTTGTCACGAGGGGGACATACCGGGCGAACACCCGGCGCCGCGCGCCCCGCAGCACCCGGGCCTGGGGGACCTGTCCCGTATGCACTGGTCGTCCCGCGTACCCTAGAGCGCGTGCGCGCTGCGAAGCTAGATCGGGGTAAGGCCTTCTCCACGCTGTTCAAGCTGCTGGGGGCGGGCGTCGTCGCGGGTGTCCTGGTCGCGTTCATCGCGCTGCCCGGCGTCGGCAGCGCGGGACTGACCGCGCGCGACGCCGCGAACAACTTCGAGGACATGGACAGCAACCTCAAGACGACGCCGCCGTCGGAGAAGACGGTGATGTACGACGCCAACGGCAAGCAGATCGCCACGTTCTTCGACAAGTACCGCGAGTCGGTCCGGCTCGACCAGGTCGCCCCCATCATGCGGCAGGCGATGGTCGACATCGAGGACTCGCGCTTCTACAAGCACGGCGCCCTCGACCTGAAGGGCACCATCCGCGCGCTGGCGTCCAACGTCGAGTCCGAGCAGACGCAGGGCGGCTCCACCCTCACGCAGCAGTACGTGAAGAACCTGCTCGTCGACCAGGCCACGACGCAGGAGGAGTACAAGGAGGTCACGGCCCCGACCGTGGGCCGCAAGCTGCGCGAGCTGCGCTACGCGCTCGACATCGAGCAGCACATGACCAAGGACCAGATCCTCGAGGGCTACCTCAACGTCGCGTACTTCAGCGCCGGCGCCTACGGCATCCAGGCCGCCGCCAAGCGCTACTTCAGCGTCCCCGCGTCCAAGGTGACCCTCGGGCAGGCCGCCCTCCTGGCCGGCATCACGCAGAACCCCACCCTGTACGACCCGATCCGCAACCCGAAGGAAGCCCGCAAGCGGCGCGACATCGTCCTCTACCGGATGGCGCAGCTCGGGGACATCTCCAAGCAGCGCGCGGACGCCGAGGCCGCCAAGCCCATCCAGCTGAACCGCACCGACCCGGTCGGCGGCTGCGAGTCCAGCAAGGCGCCCTACTTCTGCGAGTACGTCAAGTACGACATGCTCGACATCCTCTCCAACGGCAAGTACTGGTCGATGACGCCGAAGGAGCAGCAGAACGTCGTCAACAAGCTGAACCGCGGCGGCTACACCATCCGCACCACCCTCGACATGAAGGCGCAGAACGCGGTCGACCGGGCGCTGCGCAGCCACGTCGCCCCGGCCGGCAACCGCGTCGGCGCCGAGGCGATGGTCGAGCCCGGCACCGGCAGGATCAAGGCGATCGGGCTGAGCAAGCGGTTCGGCGCGGGCAAGGGCCGCACCACCATCAACCTGCCCGCCGACTCCCACCACGGCGGCGGCACCGGCGTGTCCGCCGGCTCCACGTTCAAGACCTTCACCCTCGCCGCCGCCCTGGACGAGGGCATCCCGGTCAGCACCACCATCAACTCGCCGCAGACCACGACCGTCGGCGGGTTCCAGCCCTGCAAGTACACCGGCACCATCAACGGCACCAAGTACAAGAACCAGATGGCCGGCGGCGGGACCTGGACGCTGCACAACGCCGGTGACAGCGAGGCCGGCGACTTCAACCTGAAGACCGCGACCTGGCACTCGGTCAACACCTTCTACGCCCAGCTGGAGAAGCGCGTCGGCGTCTGCGACGCCGTCGACATGGCCAAGGCGTTCGGCATGAAGCGGGGCAACGGGGAGGAGATCGCGCCGGTCCCGTCCCAGGTCCTCGGCAGCAACGACATCGACATGGTCCACCTCGCCGCCGCCTACGCCGGCTTCGGCGCCCGCGGCAAGTACTGCGAGCCGCTCTCCGTCACGCAGGTCATCGACTCCGACGGCAAGCAGCTGAAGCTTCCCAAGCAGGACTGCCACCAGGCCGTCGACCAGGCCGTCGCCGACAAGGTCGACTCCATCCTCAGCGGCGTCCTCACCAAGGGCACCGCCGCCGGCCGCGGCATCGGCCGTCCCGCCGCCGGCAAGACCGGCACCTGCGAGGAGTTCACCTGCGCGGTGTTCGCCGGCTTCACCCCGAACATGGCCGCCGCCACCGCCTACTGGGACTACCGCGGCCCCTGGCAGTACAAGGTCTACGGCGTCTACGGCGCGGACACCCCCGGCGCGATGTGGCAGCAGAGCATGCAGGACGCCCTCGCCGGCAAGCCCGCTCCCGGCTTCAGCACCCCGTCCCGCGACTTCGGCGACACCACCCGCGTCCCGCAGGTGAAGGGCATGAAGCTCGCCGCCGCCAAGGCCAAGATCACGGGCTCCGACCTGCGGGTGCAGGTCGCGTCCGGGTCCGTCGACTCCGACCAGCCGAAGGGCACGGTCGTGTCGACCTCACCGGACGCGGGCTCCGAGGTCCCGCCCGGCACCACCGTCATCCTCTACATCAGCAACGGCAAGAAGAAGGGCGGCGGCGGGAACGGCCACGGGAACGACGGCGGCGGCGACGAGGGCTTCCCCGGCTGGCCACCCGGCAACTGACGGCAAGAAGGCCCGGCACGCGTGCCGGGCCTGGGAGGGCCCGGCGAGACGCCGGGCGCGGAAGGGCCCGGCGACGCGCCGGGCCCTTCTCTCATTCCGCGAGCTGCCGCTTGACCTCCGCGGCGACCCGCCCGCCCTCGGCGCGCCCGGCGACCTTCGGGTTCACGACCTTCATGACCTGCCCCATCGCCCGCGGGCCCGCCGCGCCCGTCTCGGCGATGGCGTCCGCCACCAGCGCGGTCAGCTCCTCGTCCGCCAGCTGCGCGGGCAGGTACTCCTCCAGCACCGCGCCCTCGTCCCGCTCGGCCTGCGCCTGCTCCGCCCGGCCCGCGTCCCCGAACGCCGTCGCCGCCTCCCGCCGCTTCTTCGCCTCCCGGGTGAGGACCTTCACCACGTCCTCGTCCGAGAGCTCGCGCGCCTGCTTCCCGGCGACCTCCTCGTTCTTCACCGCCGTCAGCGCCATCCGCAGCGTCCGCGTGCGCACCTCGTCGCGCGCCTTCATCGCCACCGACAGGTCGGTCTCCAGCTTCACCTTCAGGTCGCTCATGGTCACATCATGCCCGCACGAACCCGGCCGCCTCATCAGGATTACCGCGAGGTGCCCATGTCTGGAACCATGGACGCCAGAGAAGGGAGAACCGTGCGAAAGATCTACGCCGCGTCCCTCGGCCTCCTGGGCGCGGGCGCCGCGACCTTCGGGTACGCCTCGGTGATCGAGCGGAACTGGTTCCGGCTCCGCCGCTTCGACGTGCCGGTGCTGCCGCCCGGCCGTCCTCCGGTCAAGATCCTGCACCTCTCCGACGCGCACCTGACGCCGGGCAGGTCCCGCCTCATCCACTGGGTCCGCTCCCTGGACGCCCTGGAGCCCGACCTCGTCGTCAACACCGGCGACACCCTCTCCCACCGGGACGCCATCGGCCCCTTCCTGGACGCCCTCGGCCCCCTCCTGGACCGTCCCGGCGTCTTCGTCTACGGGTCCAACGACCTGTACTCCCCGATCTTCAAGAACCCCCTGCGCTACATCTGGCGCACCAGCAAGTCCGACTACAAGCGGCACCGCCGCGAGCCCGACCTGCCCTACCGCGAGCTCGGCTCGTCCCTCCAGGCCGCCGGCTGGCTCGACCTCAACAACCGCATCGGCCGCCTCAAGGTCGGCGAGCTCGACGTCGAGTTCGGCGGCATCGACGACTCGCACATCAACCGCGACCGCTACGACAAGATCGCCGGCCCCGTCGACCCGCAGGCCGACGTCCACCTCGGCGTCATGCACTCCCCCGAGCCCCGCAACCTCGACCGCTTCGCCGCCGACGGCTACGACCTCCTCCTGGCCGGCCACACCCACGGCGGCCAGGTCTGCGTCCCCTTCTACGGCGCCCTCGCCACCAACTGCGGCATCGACCGGCCCCGCGTCAAGGGCCTGCACGAGCACCGCGGCTCCTGGCTCCACGTCTCCGCCGGCCTCGGCACCTCGCCCAAGGCCCCCGTCCGCTTCTGCTGCCCACCCGAGGCCTCCCTCCTCACCCTCGTCCCCCGATGACCCCGCCGCCCCAAATCGGGTACGCACCACTCCCCGACATCCGCTAAAGTGGTCAAGGCGCCGGGAGCACGTACGACTCCCGGGCAGCCACCACCGGGGTGTAGCGCAGCTTGGCAGCGCGCTTCGTTCGGGACGAAGAGGTCGTGGGTTCAAATCCCGCCACCCCGACAGAAAACGCCAGGTCAGAGGCCGGTTCCCACACAGGGAATCCGGCCTCTTGATCGTTTGTCCGCGATTCGTCCGCGCCTCCACGGACACCGTCCACCCGGACCAGCACTGAGCGGACTTGTTCCCCTCCCACGTGTACAGATCCCGCGCTCCCTCCAGCACGTCCCGCAGGCATCGTCAGCGCTTCGCGCCTAGGTGAGGGTCCGCAGTCCACGCCTCCAGCATCAGTGGTCGTACACCTCGTAGCCGCACAAGCCGGTGAAGAGGACGCTCTTGCCAGCGGCGGCGTAGCGGTGCAGCAGTACGTTGCGTGCCCGGTGTACGGGCCTTCCTGCGGGTGGAACCGTGCTGCGCCGGCGAGTGGGCCGCCGGGTGCAAACGGCAGGCGCTCGACTATCGACAGTCACGGTGAGTGGGGCTTGTAACTCGGGGTTACAAGCCCCTCGTGTCAGTGTCGGAGGCCGTCGGTGGTGGCGTGGTCGAGGAGGGTTCCGCCTCGGGTTGCGCCGTACATGGTGGTGTCGGTGATGGTGGCGGCGGTGAAGTCGGCGCTGTCGAGGACGGCGTTGACGAAGAGAACGTGGTGGACGGTGGCGTTGCGGAACCGGGCGCGGGTGAAATCACCGCGGGACAACACGGCCCAGTGGAGGTCGGCCCCGTCCAAGAGGGCGCCGGTGAAGTCGGCGCCGACTGTGGTGATCTTGTTGAGCCGGGCGCCGGTGAGATCGGCTCCGGACAGGTCGGCGTGGTCGAGTTCGGCGCCGAACAGGTCCACGCCGCGCAGGTCGCGCCCGGCCAGCGGAGCGCCCTGCAGGTCGGTGTAGTTTCCGTCGCTGGCGGGATAGCGCGCGTCGGTCCAGTCGTCGCCCCGTTTGGCGGCGCGGATGACGTCCTCAAGGTTGGCGGCCTGCTCGGGGGCGGCCCAGCGGGCGCGGGCGGCGTCGCGTTCGCCTGCCAGTGCCGACAGCGCCTCGCCATGCCGAGGTGAGGTCGCATGCCAGGTCGTCGCGGGGTAACTGTTCTGCGTGCCGGTGGTGACGGCCGCTTCGAAAGCGGCCGGATCGGTGAGGTTGCCGGTCCAGATACCGCCGGTGAGATCCGCGCCGGTCAGGTCGGCACCACTGAGGTCGCAGGTGAGGACGGTCGTTTGGACGGCACGCAACCCCGACGCGCGGCATCCCGTAAGCCGCGCCTCGGACAGCCGGCTCGCTGACAGGTCGGCGTCGACGAGCACGGTTCCGGACAGGTCGGTGTGGCGTGCGCTGACGTCGAGCAGTACCGCCCCAGTGAGGTCGGCTCTGGACAGGTCGGCGAAGTCCAGAACGGCCCTGGTCAGGTCGATACCGGTGAGGTCGCGACCGGCCAGCGGCGCACCGCCGAGGTCGGTCTCCAACTCGAACGGCGGCCGCTCGCCCAGGGCCGCCGCCCAGTCCCCACCGGTCAGCGCCTCCTCGAGTGCCTCCTCCAAGCGCGCGGCCATGAGGGGCTCGGTCCAGCGCTCCATGCGCCACACTGTCGCGGCCGCGTTGATGGACAGCATTCGCCGATTCTCCTACGCGCCGGGCGGCCAGTGGTGCATGGGCGCACTCGGCGGGTATCCGATGCTGTGCAGGAAGCCGTTGACGTTGTGGAACAGCTTGTTGGCACGTTCGTGCTGGTTGAACAGGTTGGTGAGCGCCTCGTGAGTGAGGTCGTCGGGCAGCCTGCGTTCGAGTCGGGAGATCTCACGGTCCAGTGCGGGGATGATGTTGTTCTGCAGCGCGTTGCGGGACTGCTGGAGGTCGTGGATGTGGCTGTACGGAACGTTCGTGACCGGTTTGCGCGCCACCACAACACCCTGGGACTCGAGTCTCGCGGCCTTGAAGTGGTTGTGGTCGGTCTGGCGGTTGATCTTGCCGAGAGGATCGTCGGCGACGTTCTCCAGTTTGTTCATCGCCTGTTTCGCCTCCTGGCTCAGCCCGCTGTAGTCGGGGGCGAGCCCGAAGGGGTCGGCCCATCGCCAGGGGTTGGGCACGTAGGCGTGCGGGTTGGGACCTCCCGCCAGGCCGATGGGATCGGCGCTGATGTAGCGAGCCGTGTCCGGGTCGTAGTAGCGGTGATAGTTGTAGTGGAACCCGGATTCGTCGTCGTAATACTGGCCCGGGAAGCGCAGCGGGCATGGCGCGCCGGCGCCGGCTCCCTTGAGCGATACGGTGCCCGCTCCCAGAGCGGTGTCCGCGCCCCAGATCGAACTGCCGTCGGCGGAGACGACCTCGCCGCCGGGCGTCACCAATTCGGCGGGCGCGCCGACAAGGTCGGCGACGATGGCGTAAAAGCGCGCGTTGGTGCTGTCGGGTGAGTGGACGTCCTGCAGCAAGGGGACGAGGCTTCCCGGCTCATGGGCCCAAGTCGTCACCGTGTCGTCGCGTTGCTGCTCGACGAGAACCGGACCGTCCCATGTGAACAACGTCCGTTCCAGGACGGTCTGACTGTCGGCGGTAACCCGTTCCTTGGCGATGCGACGGCCGAGCGCGTCGTAACGGTAACGCCAATGCGCCCCGTCCGGGGTGACGAGCGCTACGAGCCGGTCGTCGGGGTCCCAGAAGTAGCGCCAGTCTCGGTGGGCTCCTGACAATGTGATCTGCCGCCGGACGACCAGGCGCCCCTGTTGGTCATGCTGATACTGCGTCCTGCCCGCACGCCGCAGCAGCGTCCCGGTGAAGACGCGGTCGCCTTGCACGGCCGCCGTGTCGTCAGGGGGCGCCCCTGGCGGGAGACCTGCGGCAGGGCTGGGCCAGGTCGCCGCCGTCACATTGCCGGCCAGGTCATACCCGTACTGCTCCACGCCGGCCGCGCTGTGAACGGAGGTGATCCGGCGGTGTCCATCGATCTGGGCACTCCGTTGCCCGCCCCGGCGATCGTTGACGGCGGTCGGGCTTCCGTCCTCCCTGTAGGCGTGCGTGCGGTGCTGGAGCAGCCTGGCGTCAGGACCGGTCTGCGGGGTCGGTGCACCCCAGAGCGCCTGGGACGTCAGCCGTCCCGCGGCGTCGTACTGCTGGTCGAGCGCCACGGCGTCGCCCAGCCGCCGCCGCGTTTCCCGGCCCAGGGCGTCATAGCCGAAGTCGAGCCGTCGGCCCCCCGCCATCAGAGCGGTGAGGCGACCGGACGGATCGTAGGCCCACACCGCCTCCCAGCTGGACGGCGTGCGGCGGCGCACCCGGCGGCCGAGGGGGTCGAAGTCCGTCCGCACCGTGCGTCCGTCGCAGGTCTCGGCCACGACCCGGCCGAGTGGGTCACGCTCGAACACCACCTCGGAGTGGGCGTTGGTGGCGCGGATCATCCGTCCGTTGGGGTCGTAGGCGTAGGTGCTCGTCCCGGCCGCCGAACGCTGCGCCACCACCCGCCCGAGCAGGTCCCTCTGGAACTCGGTCGCCTCGCCCGCGCCGTTGACCCGCGTGATCAGCTGGTTCCCGGCGTCGTGGGAGTAGCGGAGCATGCGGCCGTTGACGTCGGTCTCGGAAACGATGTTCCCGGCGGAATCGTAGCCGTAGGTCCAGCGCGCGCCGGCGGGGTTGGTGACGGCGACGACCTGCAATTCGGTGTCGTAGGTCAGCGCGACCGTCGAACCGTCCGGGCCGATCTGTCGGAGCGGGTGGTCGAACGGGCCGTACTCGGTGCGGACCACCTGGCCGAGCTGGTCGGTATAGGCGGTCTGGTTGCCCTCCGCGTCGTATTCCCAGGACTCGGCGAGTCCGAGCGGGTCGACCCGGCTGGTGGGCAGCCCTTCGAGCGTCCAGCCGTAACGGGTCTGGCCACCGATGGCGTCGGTGTGGGTGACCAGCCGGCCGAGGGCGTCGCGCTGGTACCGGGTGAGCTCCCCGGAAGGGCCGGTGATGCCGACCGGCAGGCCGACGGCATTGTTCTCGATGCGGGTGGTGAACCCGAGCGGATCGGTGAGGCCGGTGAGCGCGCCGTGCGCGTCCCGGGTGTAGCGGATCGTGGCGCCAGACGGGTCGGTCTCGGCGACGAGGAGACCCGCTGGGTCGTAGTCGTAGGCCCATTCGGTGCCGTCCGCACATGACACCCGTGCGGGTAGATGGTGGTCGTTGTACTCGACGCGGATCCGGGTTCCGTCAGGCCGTTCAATGTCGGTCACATCGCCGAACTCGTTATGCCGATACCGGAAAGTGCGGCCGAGGGGGTCGGTGCGAGTGAGGAGGTTGCCGCGCTCATCCCATGCCGAGAGCGTGACGCGGCCGAGCGGGTCGCGCTCGGACACGATCCGGCCGCGTTCATCGAATCGGTAGGTGGTCCGTCGGCCGAGCGAGTCGGTCAGCACCGTCTGGTTCTCGTCATACTGCAGCCAGGTGTCGAGGAAGCCGCCGGTGCCGGACCCGCGCACCGCCCGGCCCCGATCGTCATAGGCGTAGCGGTACTCGTTGCCGTTGCGGTCCCGCCAACCCGTCATCCTGCTTGTGGCGTCATAGGTGAAGGTCTGCGGCAGGCCGGACGAGTTGATGATCTCGGTGAGGCGCCCGGCGGGGTCGTAGCGATATCGCATCAGCGGGAGGTCACCGTCACCGGCGCGCAGAAGCAGAGCGGTCACGCGCCGGCTCGCGCCGGTACCGTCGCCCTCCACCGCGACCCGATAGCCCCCGGAGTGCCGCACCTCCACCAGGTCACCGGCGTCGTCGTGGTCGAAGTCGATCCGGTTGCCGCTGCGGTCACTGATCGCGCCGATCGGGCGCCGTGCTCCGAAGACGTCGCCCGGCGGAGGAAAGTACAGGAACCGGTCCCTCTGCGGGTCCTCGACCGTGTACCCGCCATCGGCGCCTAGAGTCAGCGGCCGGACGGGCCCGTTCAGCGGCGCGACCGGCGTCCCGGGCGTCGGCGGGAGCGGGTAGGCGGCGATCGTGCCGTCCGCCAAGGTCAGCCACACGCCGTCCTGATGCACCTCTAGATGCTGGTCAAGGGTGGACGCCCAGGAGACCCCGAACAACCTTCCCTGCCGGTATGTCGACAGATGGATGCGCTCGAACACCAGCGGAAGCACCCCCGGCAGCACCGCGTCGGTCTGCGGGAGCAGTACCTCACCCGAGGCCACGTCGATCGGGTCGCCGCCCACCGTCCGGTCGGCTGGAGGCCGGCCCGGCGTCCCCTCGCGGGCCGCCGTACCCGCGTCCCGTCCGGCGGTGCGTTCGGCTGCGCGGCCCGCGTCCTTCTCCGCGGTCCGGGCCGCGGTCTTCTCCGCGTCCTTGACGACGGTGCGCTCGGTGACCGTCACGGCCTCGCGGTCCAGCAGACGCTCGACGGACTTGGTGATGATGCTGGCGGCCTTCCCGCCTCCCGGCGCCATCAACCGGCCCCGAGCAGCGTGTTGATCGCCTCGTTGACGATCGCGCCGATGATGCGCTGCTGGATCTCCTTGAACACCGGGATCTCCAGCAGCGACCCGCCGAACGTCTCCGGCGCGGTCGCCAGCGCCTCGAGGATCTCCATCAGCAGAATCGTCAGCTGCACGATCACGTTGATCTTCAATGCCAGCACCACGGCCGCGCACACCAGCAGCATCGCGCCCAGGACGTGCGCGGCCGTCGCGCCGTCCTTGAGCACGGCCGAGGGGGAGTGCTGGTGCTCCCAGCGGGACTTGAACGCGTCGATGTCGCCGCCGGAGTTGCCCGTCCACACCTCCTGGGCGGCCCGCTCGGCGTCAGTGCTGATCTGCTGGAGCTTCGACCCGTATGACGTCCAGGACGAGCCGAGTTCGAACAGCCGCTGCTCGTCGATCTCCGGCCAGTTGAACCCCAGGTCGTTGAGCAGCCGTTCCAACTCTCCGGGCAGCGTCATTCCCATCGGCTAAACACTCCGCCCGACCTGCTTCGTCGCATCCTCGATCCGCTGCTCGGAATCGTCGTAGCGATCGGCCATCGAATGGATGGCGTCCCCGAAGTCGGCGAACGCCTTGGCCGCGGAGTTGTAGGACTTGTGTGCCCACTGCAGCGCCACCTGGTACGACGCGCCGATCAGCGACCCGACCATGTCGGTTTCCCCGTACTCGAGGTTCGACGCGTCCCCCTGAAACTCCTGCCAGGCCGAATCCAGCGCCTGGGCCGCCGCGTGCAGATCCGACCCGGCGCTCCGCAGCGTCCCCGATCGGACGACTATCTCCTCAGTCACGCCGCTCACCCGCCGCAGATTGGATCCGGGCCACGGTCTCGGCGATCCCCTGGGAGAACACCGCCATCCCCCGCGCCGAATCGGCCTGCAACTCACCCAGCCGCGCTGCCAAGGCGTGCGTATCGACGTCGCCCTCCGGCCCACCGCTTCCAGCCTGGGTCCGCAGCTCCTCAAGGGCGGCGTTCACCACCTGCACGATCTGGGCGGCCAACTCCTCCGCACCTGAGCGCAGAGCTCGCGGATCCAGTTCCAGGGACTCGATCCGGCCTCCAGAGACGACGGTCGCGCGAACACGACCATCAACCGTCTCAGCCGTGCTCGTGATGGTCTCTGCGTCACCTGGCCGGGCTGAAGCCGACCGCATCTGCTCCAGCGTCCGCCGGGTCTGCGTCAATAGCTCATCGAGATCTGCCAGGCCGCGCTCCACTGGACCCCCAAGCATGCGAAACCGTGATCAAGTAGGCATAGGGCGGCAGATTACCGACTCTCCATCTGGTTGTCACCTCTTGTCATTGCAGTAGCGCATCGAGTCAAAGGTGACCGAGATTCCAGCCCGAGCGTTGATCCATTACCGGGAGGACGAGGCCATGGGCAACGGGAGACCGGCCCGCTGTCGCACTACCAGCAGGAACTCGCCGCCCGCCGACCGTCGAAGTGATGACGCTGCTCGCCCTCCCAGTGCCCACCTCCGGAACGTTCTGGACGACGATCTGCGCAGCACGGACTGTACCTGTAAGCGCAGCCGGTTCCATGTGCGCTCCCGGTGTCAACCGCGGCCGAAAGCCAGCTCTGGCATATCTCATGATCGGGCGGATCGGCTAGTGCCAGATCAGGCAACGTTTGCCCTGTCGATGACGGTGCGGAGGCGTCAATGCCCTCAAAGCGTGGAGACGGTGCTCTGCCGCTTCGGCCCTGAGCCAGGCCGTTGAAGCTCTCTCCGCCTTGGACGGCCGGAATCGGAAGAGCCTCCACACTGACCAGCCATGACCAGCGGGACACCACCTTCTGGCCATGCTCGCATGCCAAGTAGTGCGCGATGGTCAGCCTGCCACGGCGGAGCCCGCGGCGCCGTCATCGAGGAGTTCCTCCGTTTCGCCCGCGACGGCGTGCCCATCGGCACCTCACCCGCCGCGCCCGAATGAGCGTGGCCGTCGGCTACCTTGCGATCCTTTCGCTCCGCGAGGTCGGTGCGCCCTACAGAGTGCCCCGCCTGGCCCCCTGACCTGGCCGACTACTTCGCCCGGCAGCAGACCCCGACCAACCCCAACACCGCACGCTGGCGACGGCCGCCCCGAGACGACCGTCCTCACCACCTTCATAAGGATCACGGCCAATGAGCGGAACACCAGGTCGCACTGATACCACGTGCCCGGCTTACCGCCCGGGTCGGCCGGGTCGGCCGAGACGAATCCAGCCTTGATCTGTACCCGCTGTGATGCAGCATTCTCGCGGGCGGTGGCCGCCCGCAATCTCCGCAGTCCGTGCCGCGCCGCCGCCAGCCGGCACAGCTCCCGGACAGTCGCGGTCGCCACGCCTCGGCCTGCAACGTGCTGCGCAACCCGGTATCCGAGTTCGGCAGTGCCGTCCTGAAGCGGTAAAGGTTGAACCGGCCCAGAACCGAGCCGTCCTCGGCGACAAGCACGTAGAAGGCGCCGATGCCGGCCTCCTGCTCGGCCAGCAGGGCACTGTGCCGGTCGGCGAACTGCTCGAAATACTCCTCACCACGGTCGGAGACCGAGGCGGCGAAGTAAGCGCGGTTCGCCAGCTCGAAAGCCAGGACCGCCGGAGCATGACCGGCATTCAGCCGCATCAACTCGGGCACTGCCCAACCCTACCCGCATCACTCACTCAGGCCACCTGAGTTTCTGCCAACGGGAGAGCGCCAGCCCGAAGACCAGGCCACGTAGAAACCTACGACTGGAGTCTTAGACGAGCTTCCATGACATCCAGGAAAGCAGGGTCGTAGGGATCATCCACGTGCTCGCTATTCCATAGGCCGGATCTGCGAACATTCTCGTTTCTCGCGTCCAGGCCGAGCCAGCCGGGGCTGATCGGGCGGGTTCCGCCAGTGCAACGGGAGAGGAGGGCGATCGAGTTGGCTCGTATGAATATGCGTTGTTCGCGTTCGGGCACTTCGAGCCAAAGTAGCGGCATAGCGCCGATGCGCTCGCTTACAGCTCGCTCAAGCGGGTACTCGGCTTCTCGCTGCGCAGGGCTCACCTTCCTCTGGCCCCAGGACATCTCCACCTCGGCCGACCATTGGCCTGTCTGCAGCAACGCGCTGCCGACGTGCTGCCGGAAGATTGAGCCGCGGTGATTGCCCACACCTACTTTGCTGCCGCTCACTGGACCTCGGTGTTGGGTGAGCCTGGTCCAGAAGGTTGCCTGCGATGTGGCCCTCAACGCATGGCTGCCCACGCGCACGACCCGAAGCCGGTTCTCCCCGGCTCGTACCTGGCCGTCTTCGAGGAAGAACTCCACGCCGTACTGGGGCCACCCGTCGGCCTGGGTGCAATCCTTGAGCAGCCTCGGTCCGCCGAGCCGCTCGGTCAGCTCATCGAGTATGGCGTAGAACCGGTCAGTAGCCAGTCGACGATCCTCTCGTATGACGCTCACCCCAGCCGCTCCACTGTCGAACCTTCCGGATACCTATCGGCGAGATGCCCCTGCCAGAAGCAGGTAAAGGCCTGTCCGAGCCGGCGCGGCACCTTACCCGAGGCTCCCTTCCCGCGCCCTCGATGGTCACCAGGAACGCGTCGACCCCTGCTTGTCCCCAAGACGTGCGCCGTACGAGCTTGGCGTAGTCAGAGCTACTAGCTACGAAAGCTACGACCGACGTCACGACGGAGCCGTGAAAGGGGCGGCGCGGTCGAAGCGGGCGAGGAGGCTCGTTTTGCGGTGGTGCTTTTGGCGCAGGTGCGTGAGCCGTGCGGTGAACTCCTGGGGGATGCCGGCGCGGTCGGCGATGGTCCGCAGGTCCTTGAGGAGTTCGACGGCCACGTCGTAGTCGGAGGGTTTGCGGGCGTCGATCAGTTCATCGACGCGTGCCCAGGTGATCTCCGGGTCGCGGGCGATGGCGTCGAGTCGCTTCTCGCGGGCCGCAGCGCGCTGTTGCTCGCGGCGGGCCTCCTGCTCCGCACGTGTCGCCTCGGCTTTGTGTTCGCGCTCGTGGCGGAGTGCGGCGGCGGTGTCCAGCAGCTCGGCCACCGTGCGCCGGGGACGGTCATCTCCCGCGGCGTCGGATCCGCCGCGGAATCTGCGGAGCAGCTCCATCTGAGCCTGGGGCCCCTGACCCTGCGCGACCCGGAGGAGGAGAGCCTTCCCCTCCTTCGGGGGTAGCTCGTCGATCCACTTGGCGAGCCGGGCGGTGTCGCCCTCGGTCTCGGTCAATGGCGGGCTCGTCTGGGCGGCGACCCGGAGCAGGTCGGAGTCGAGGCGAAGGAAGTCGGCCAGGGCGCGCTGGGGGGCGGTGAGGGAACGCAGCCCTGCGGGCACCGGCGGCTCGAGTTCGTCGTCCTCGTCCGGGTCGAAGGCGTCCTCGTCGCGTTCCCAGGTTCCGTAGGCCGCGAGCCAGCCGAGGTAGAGCGGGCGCAGGTCCCCGGCGGCCAGTTCAGTGCGGACTCCGATGATCGCCGAAAGGGAGCCGTCGGCGCCCTCGATCCAGTCGCCGCCCTCCTCCTCGCTGGTCAGGTCGAGGATGAGGTGCTTGCCGGAAACCTCGGCGGTGACATAGGGGTCGATGCAGTACCGCTCAGCGACCTTGAGGGGGAGCAGCGTGCGGGGAAGGCGGAGCATCACCTCGCGGGTTCCCCAGTTGGTCACGTACAGGTGGGCGTCGTAATAGCGCCGCATCATCGTCCGCGGGCTGCCCCGGAAGTCGCCCCAGTGGTATTCGTTGGTGAAGCTGGTGGCGGTGATCCGTGCCCGGGTGGACAGTGCGCGGACTTCGGCCTGCTGCCGCTCGTCCAAGGGCTGGTCGACGGCCAGGAACTCGTAGTACTGGTATTCGCTCATCTTTGTTCGTCGTCAGCGAGCCCAGAGTCGGTAGGCGTCGATCCACTCGGCGCCCGCCGGGCGTGGCGTAGGAAGCGGCAGGTCCAGAACCCCGATGGCCTGCCGGTGCTTGCCGCGGGCGCAGATCCCAACGATCTCACCACCAGGCGAGACATCAATCTTCGTGACGGTCACCTCGACGCCCAGAACGGTGGTCTCGAAAGGCGTGATCAAATGCTCTTCCAGCAGGCAATGGAACGCGGAGTGCTGCTCGTGCTCGTCATAAGCATCGACGATGGCCTGCTCTACCAGGGCATCCAGTTCGGCATCGCTCAGGCTTGTCACTCTGCCAGCGTAGTGAGGCCTGGCTGACGATGTGAGATTTCGTTCGAGCCGACGATCGATGCGTGGCGCCGGTCGCCGGCTTGGATGCCTGGCTGCGCGGGATGTCGACGCTCGGCGGGTACCGCCGTTCGACTTGAATGGCTCTGTGACGAACACGCAGGTCAACGAGGTGCGGCGGTTGATCGACGGATTGCAATGGAATCGCCGCCGAGATCCGTATCGGGGACGCTGAGGGTGCACGGCGGCGCCGCCGGATGACAAGCGGCTGGCCGCCCGGCTGGTGAAGACGCGACTGGACGGGCCGGGCTGGCCGGACATCCGGTTGGCGGAGTTCAAAGGTCGCCGACAATTTCCGCGAGCTCTCCGTCGAGAGTCTCACCTCCTCAGACCACGACCATGCCAACTGGCATGCCAGTTGGCATGGTCGTGAGGACGAGTGAAGTCCGGGAACATCGCGGCCGTTACAGCCCCGAGGCGACTCCGCTGGCGCCATGCCTGGTAAGGCTCGGCCCGAACATGCGCGTGGTCCCATCCGGCTCAGCGGCCTCCAGGCAACGCGACCCGGTCGCCGAGGCAGTCAGGCGCACATATCGGTGATCGCAGTCTCGGCCTTTTCCACCTCGCTGGGGCGTGGAGCGAGAAGGGCTGAGTTCCGACCTTTCTCGCTACTATCGGGTGGTTGAGCGGCTGCGGGTTCTGGCTAGGGCCTCGAGGGCTGTCTCATCGGCGTCGGGGAGGGTGTGTAGGTAGCGCTCGGTGGTGGCGATGGAGGCGTGGCCGAGGCGTTCTTTGACTATCTGGAGGTCGGCGCCGCCGTTCAGGAGCCAGGAGGCGTGGGCGTGGCGTAGGTCGCGCATGGTCGGTCTGAAGTCCAGGCCGGCGGCGGCGATGGCGGGGTACCAGATGTTGCGGCGGAACCAGTCGTTGGGGATGTGGCCGTCCGTCATGCGCGTGCGCAGGGGGCGCGGGTTGTCCTTGCCCTTGGCACGGCGCGCGGCCCGGTAGAGGGCGAAGGCTCCGCGGCAGTAGTCGCAGCGGCATCTGCCGGTGGTGTAGGCGCTGAGGGTGCCGTGGTTTTAGGTGCGGCCCTTGTCGTTGGATTCGGTGCGGCCGAGGGTTGCCGGGTCGGGGATCTCGGTGATGCGGGCGCGGGGCTTGTCCTGGGGCGGCATCTGGAAGAGGAGGTCGTCACGGGTTAGGCCCGCCGTCCTGATGTGGTCTTCGAGCTTCTCTGCCATCTGGGCGCTGAGCTTGAAGCGGCGGTACTCCTTGTCCTTCGGGTAGTCCTTCACGAGGAAGTGGCCGCCGTCCGGGTGGAACTTCGGGTTGAGCTCTACCACCGTGCGGCTGACCGTGAGGATCCGCGTCCTGAGGTTGAGGTCCTTCGGGCGCAGCTCACTGAGCTCGCCCCAGCGAAGGCCGCTCTCGATCTCGGTTTCGGTGAGGAGGCGGAAGGTTCCGTCAGGGAGCGCGTGGTAGATGTCGTCGAACTGCTCCGGTGTGACGATCTTGAGCGGCTTGCGGACGACGGGCGGGGCCTTCACTCCGCGGCAGGGGTGGAGGAAGGTGACCTGGTCTTCCAGTGCCGTGGTGAAGATGGCACTGAGGATGATTTTGGTGCAGCGGATGGTCACGGGTTTCATGCCCCGCTTCTTGAGCTTGGCGATCCAGGCGCGGACGTGCTCGGGGAGGATGTCGACCATCCGCATGCGGCCGAACTCCGGCATGATGTGCTTGTAGATGGTGTAGGTGTAGCCCTCTCGCGTGCTGGCCTCCATCTCATGGTTCGGGAGCCAGGTGTTCTCGACGTAGTCTTGGAAGCGCTGCCTTCCGCGTGCGGGTTCTCCCGTTCTGCCTTCGGAGACCTTCACTTCGGCGCATTGCCATGCTTTTTCTGCTTCCTTCTTGCTTGCGTAGGTTCCGGCTGATCTCCGTTGACCCCGGATGTCGTCGTGCTTGATCATCTGACCCTCATTTGACCCCGGACTATGTGTGACGGCGTGATCCTGGCCATCACTCACTGGTAACGAGGTAGGTCATCTACCTGGGACTTTACCGCGAAGCGGCGTTGATCGCGCGTCTAGGTATGTGCATGATCATGGGTTCGGGATGAAGAGGTCGTGGGTTCAGATTCTGCCGCCTCGACAGCAGATAGCGTCAATTTTAAGGCCGGTTTTTAAATAGGGAAATCGGCGTTTTGATCGATTGGCTTCTGTTTCGTTCGGGGCCCTATCAGCGCTCATTCGTGAGCGTCAACTGTTGAGCGTCCGTGTCGTGGGGCGGGCTGTCCAACGAGCCCATATCGTGGCCCCACTTCAGGCGCCCACCTCGCCTCAACATCGCAGTGCGGCTGCCACGGGGCCGGACGCTGCCGTGCAGCGTGACTTAACGGCCAGCCTCAGCCGGGTTCTTGCGCCGGCTGGCGGACGGACGATCGGCTGACGTGCGCGGTAGTGGTGGCCCGTTCGGGGGGTCCGGGTCGGGCGCAGCTGAGCAGTGGGGCGATGTCGTCTGGTCGGCGGGTGGAGCATGGAGGGAGCGTTGTCGCGGAGCTGTCGCCATGCGGCGGAGCGGTCCAGCGGTGGGCCGACCAGCAGGGACGTATTTACGATTAGCTCTTGACAAATATTCACTTGCCCGCATCATTATTGCCGATGGTGGGCGGTTGGATCGCCCCGGCGATTCCCGAGGAGGGGCGCGGATGCAAGCGGTCGGAACGCAGCTCGATGCCGGGACTGGGCAGCGGGTGAGGCCAGCGGGTCGTCGACGAGAGCGGCGCAGGCGGCGGGACGACCGGCGGGTCGGGTGGCTGTTCCTCCTGCCGGTGATCGTCGGCTTCCTGGTCTTCTATGCCTATCCGACGGTCCGGGGCATCTGGTACTCGCTCACCGACTACAGCCTGCTCAACGACCCGTCGTATGTCGGTGCTGACAACTACCGGCACCTCGTCGACGACGCGCAGTTCTGGAACGCTCTCAAGGTCACCGCCTACTACGTGGTCGTCAACATCGCCTCCCAGACCGTCCTGGCGCTGGGCCTCGCCGCGTTGATGCACCGGCTCACCCGGTCGGTCGTGCTCCGGGCGGCGCTCCTGGTGCCGTGGCTGGTGCCCAACGTGACGGTGGGGCTGCTGTGGGCCTGGCTGCTGGATCCGGATCTCGGGTTCGTCAACCACATCCTCGGCGGCGTCGGGATCGACACGACCCTGTCGTTCAACTCGCCGACCTGGGCGATGCCGCTGGTCGCGCTGGTGAACAGCTGGGCTTACACCGGTTACACGGCTCTGCTTCTTTACGCCGGGATGCTCCAGATCCCGCAGCACCTGTACGAGAGCGCCGCGATCGACGGTGCCGGCGAGGCGCGCATGTTCCGCTCGATCACGCTGCCGCTGCTGCGCCCGATCCTGGCGCTCGTGCTGGTGGTGTCCCTGATCGGCTCGTTCCAGATCTTCGACACCGTCGCGGTCGCCTACGGAGGGAAGGCCCCGATCCCCGAGACCCGCGTCATCTACTACTACATCTACCAGCAGGCCTTCACGTACTTCCATATGGGCTACGCCGCCGCTGTGGCGATGGTCCTCGTCGTCCTTCTGGGCCTGCTGACGGCCGTTCAGATGCGACTGCTGCGCGCTTCCCGCTCGGACCTCGGTTAGGAGCCCCGATTGTTCTCCCGTATGGGCCGAGGCACCTCCTGGGCCGTCCTCATCCTCGCGCTCGCCGTCACCATCTTTCCGTTCTACTGGATGGTCAGGACGGCGCTCACGCCGGCGGCCGACCTGTATCGGGACTCGACGTCCCTGTGGCCGCACCATCCGACGCTGATCAACTTCAGGCGCGTGCTGGGGCTGGTCGACGCCCAGCGGGCGCGGTCCGCGGGCGGCTCGGGCGCGCAGATCGACTTCCTGCGGTACACGCTGAACTCGATGATCTACAGCGGTCTCATCGCGGTGGTGCAGACCTTCTGCTGCGCG
Source organism: Actinomadura napierensis (assembly GCF_039529375.1). NCBI lineage: Bacteria > Bacillati > Actinomycetota > Actinomycetes > Streptosporangiales > Thermomonosporaceae > Actinomadura > Actinomadura napierensis. The sequence goes on along the minus strand of NZ_BAAAMR010000008.1, from coordinate 110,800 downwards.
ATGGCCGGGTACGCCTTCGCGCGGCTGCGCTTCCCGGGACGCGACCTGGCGTTCGGGGTCATGGTGGCGGCGCTGATGGTCCCGCCGATCTTCACGCTGCTGCCGAACTTCGTCCTGGTCAAGCAGCTCGGGATGCTCAACACGATGCAGGGCATGGCGCTGCCGAGTCTGCTGATGACGCCCTTCGCCGTCTTCTTCCTGCGGCAGTTCTTCCTGTCGATCCCCAGGGACGTCGAGGAGGCCGCGACGCTCGAGGGGATCGGTCCCTGGGGGATGTTCTGGCGGATCGTCCTCCCGATGAGCCGCGGGCCGCTGATCACCGTCGGCCTGACGACCATCGTGTGGAGCTGGAAGGACTACCTGTGGCCGCTGCTGGTGGGCAAGGGTGAGAGCAGCCGGGTGCTGACCGTCGGGCTGGGCGTGTTCCTCCAGCAGTCCCCGAACACGGCACCGGACTGGACAGGGCTGATGGCCGGTTCGGTCATTTCGGTCGTCCCCGTGCTCGTTCTTCTGCTCTTCCTCGGCAAGCGGCTGGTCCAGTCCCTCAACTTCTCCGGCATGAAATGACCCGGGTGATCGGAGTGAGGTCGGTTCGGACGTCTGTTGTCCTGGCCGATGGGCGGCAGTTGTTCTACTTCGACGACGGCCCCGGGCATGACCGGACGGCACCCGACACGCGTTCGCTGCACGCGTTCGCGCCCGGCGCGGAGTTGCGGCACGACAGGTTGACCGGCGAGCCGGTGCTGGTCGCCGCCCATCGCCAGACGCGGACGGTGAGCTCGGCGGGCGGCGACTGCCCGCTGTGCCCGAGCAGGCCCGGCCATCCGACGGAGATTCCCGCCGGCGACTATCACGTCGCGGTCTTCGAGAACCGCTTCCCGTCGCTGGGCGGCCCGGTCGGCGGCCGGTGCGAGGTGGTGTCGTTCTCCAGCGACCACGATCGTTCTTTTGCCGGTCTCTCCGATGCGCGCCGGTTCACCATCGGGCGAGCCTGGGCCGACCGCACCGCTGCGCTGTCTGCCGTGCCGGGTGTGGAGCAGGTTTTCGTCTTCGAGAACCGGGGGGCTCAGGTGGGTGCGACGCTCAGTCATCCGCACGGCCAGATTTATGCCTATCCGTATCTTCCGCCTGTCCAGGCGTCGGTTCTGCGGGCGGCGCGCGCGCACCGGGCCGCGGGTGGCGGCTGCCTGCTCTGCCCGATCGTCGCGGACCAGGCGGCGGGCCCGCTCGTCGTCGCCGAGACGGAGGGCTTCGTGGCGTTCGTGCCCGAGGCGGCGCGCTGGCCGTACGAGGTGCACATCGCGCCGCGCGGGTGCGTGCCGTACCTGACCGGCCTGGACGACGAGGGCCTCGCCGAGCTGATGTACCTGTACGGCGACGTCCTGAGCAGGTTCGAAGACCTCTTCGGCGACGGCGAGACCGCGTACATGGCCTGCTGGCACCAGCCCCCGCTGCACCAGACCGACCTCACCCACTTCTACGTTCAGGTCTTCACAACCCGCAGGTCCGCGGATCGGTGGAAGTTCCTGGCGTCGAGTGAGTCGGGCGCGGGGGCCTTTATCAACGACGTTCTCCCGGAGACCGCTGCCGAGCGGCTGCGGAACGTCCGGGTGCGGGGACGGGCATGAGGCTGGTGCGATCCCGACGTCGCGCGGGGGGCGCGAGGGCGGGGTCCTGGCGCGCGCCTGGAAGGGTCAACCTGATCGGCGAGCACACCGACTACAACGACGGTCTGGTTCTGCCCTACGCCTTGCCTCAGGGTGTCACCGTCACTGGCTGCCGCCGCGATGACGACGTCCTGGAGATGCACTCCCTGGGGCGCACGGAGCGCGTTGACCTGGCGGCTCTCACCCCCGGTGCCGTTACAGGATGGGCGGCCTACGTCGCCGGTGTCGCGGCCTGCCTGCGCGATGCTGGGCATCCGGTCGGCGGCGCCACTCTGCGGTTCGCCTCCGACCTTCCGCAGGGCGCGGGCGTGTCGTCCAGCGCGGCTCTTGAATGCGCCACCGCTGTGGCCCTCGCCGGCCTCTACGAGCTCGACATCGGCGGCGAGGAACTCGCGAGGATCGCGCAGCGGGCCGAGCAAGACTACGCCGGGGTTCCGTGCGGGATCCTCGACCAGTCGGCTTCGCTGCTGTGCCGCGCGGACCATGCGCTCCTGCTCGACTGCCGCACCGGTGCCGCCACCCATGTGCCACTACGGCTCGGCGACCACCGCGTGCTCGTGGTCGACACGCGCGCCGGGCACCGGCTCGGCGACGGCGAATATGCGAGCCGCCGGTCCTGTTGTGAAGAGGCGGCGCGTGCGCTGGGAGTCGGGTCGCTCCGGGACGTCACCGACCCGGAGGCGGCCGGATCGCTGCCGGATCCGGTGATGCGCCGTCGGGTCAGGCACGTCGTCCAGGAGAATCGCCGCGTCTTGGCGGCCGTCGATCTCCTCCGCAGAGGCGAGATCGCCGAGCTGGGGCCGTTGCTGACCGCTAGCCACGTCTCATTGCGCGACGACTACGAGGTCTCCTGGCCGCAGGCGGACGTTGCCGTCGACGCCGCGCTGGCGGCGCAGGCGTGCGGCGCGCGGATGTGCGGCGGTGGTTTCGGCGGCTCGATCCTCGTCCTTGCGCACCGGGACGTCCTCGACGATGTCCGCGTCGCGGTCGACACGGCCTTCTCCGGACGCGGCTGGGCCTCGCCTCGCTATCTGGAGACGACGGCCTCCTCCGGGGCGGGCCCTGTGTGAACGCGCCTCAGGATGACAGGACGAGGGGCGCGGGCATCCCGTCGGTGAACAGCTGGGCGTCGATGTGGTCGAGGGCGACGCGGAGGGCGCCGAGGGCGACGCTGTCGGCGCCGAGCGTGGACGCCCGGATCTCCGGGACGCGCAGGCAGAGCCGGCCCAGCTCCCGGGCGAGCGGGTCGATGATCAGGTCCGCGGAGCGGGAGTAGCCGCCACCGAGGACGACGACCTGCGGATCGAGGGCCAGGACGAGCGCGGCCGCGCCGACGGCGAGGTCCTTCACGTACTTGCGGAGCGCGGTCCTGGCGTCGCGGTCGCCCGTGCGGGCGTGCTCGAAGACCCAGGCGGCCCTGTCGTTGGGGTGGACGTCCGAGGGGATGCCGGGGCAGTTCTCCAGGTGCGACGGGGCGGCGAGCCAGCGGACCGCCTTGAGGGCCCCTATCTCGCCGGCGGCTCCGCCGTAGCCGCGCCGCAGCGTGCCGTCGAGGATGAGGCCGGCGCCGGTGCGCATGCCCGCGAGCACGTAGACGATGTCGTCGGCGTCCTGCGCGGTGCCCTGCCAGCGTTCGGCGACGGCGCCGAGCTTGCAGTCGTTCTCGACGAGGACCGGGCAGCTGAACCGGGCGGACAGGTGCTCGGCCGGGGAGACGCTCGACCAGCCCGGAAGCGGGGTGAACAGGGTGGTGCGGCCGGTGGCGTCGACCGGACCGGTCACCCCGACCGTCACCGCCCAGACCTGGTCGGGGCGCATGCCCGCCCCGGCCAGGCACTGGGTGATGGCGGTGTCGACGGCGCCGAGCCGCGCGACCGGGTCGGCCTCCGGCTCCACGGGCAGCCGGTGGCTGTGCAGGACCTTCCCTTCCAGGTCCGCGAGCAGCACGAGGATCTTGTGGCCGCCGACGTCGACGCCGAGCACGTGCCCGGCGCCGGCGTTGAAGCGGTAGCGGCGGGCCGGGCGCCCGACGCTGCTGCCGTCGGGTTCGACGACCTTGACCCACCCGTCGGAGACGAGCCCGCGGACGACGACGTCGGTGCCGGGCCGGGACAGGCCGGTGCGGGCGGCGAGTTCGGTGACCGTGGCGGGCGGCTGCCCCCGCATCGCCTTGACGACGCTGAGCGAGTTGAGCTCGCGGAGCTTGCTGACATCGGCCCCTGACGCGGCCCCGTCGGTCACCACGACCCCCTTTTACGCTTCGGTGAAGACAAATTCTAGCCGTCAGGTCAGGAGATCGGGTACAGCCGGCCGGGATCCAGGGCGGTTCCGAAGTCGACGGGACGGCCGTCGATGACGAAACGGTAGCGGCCCTCCCGCGTGACGTCGGGGCGTTCCGCGAGGTAGTCCGCCAGCTGCTTCAGCTCGCCGGCGCCGAGCCAGGACGGCGGGTCCGAGACGGCCTTGAACCCGCAGATCGCGGCGAGGTCGCGCAGCCAGCCCATCTGGGTGTCGGTGAGCAGGTTGAGGCGGCTGCGGAAGTAGACGACGTCGGGGTCGACCTGCGCGAGCGGCGCCTGCCACAGCCGGTGCAGCGTGTTCACCAGGGCGTTGTAGGCCATCGCGTCGGACGGGTCGTCGGTGGCGTAGTTGGCCCACATGGGGGCGACGTCGGGGCCGCTGCGCAGCCCGTCGAGCAGGCCGAGGGAGGGCAGCAGCAGGCTTCCGCTGCCGAGCAGGTAGGCCTCAGGGCCGGCGACCTGCCGGATCAGGGTGAGCGCTTCCCGGTAGGCCAGCTCGCGGTGCGCGCCCGAATGCCGGACCCCGGGGGCGGCTCCGGCATTGATGAAGTCGAGCTTGAGATAGGTGAACCCCCACTCGTGGACGACGCGGCGAATCAGCTCGGCGAGGTGCTCGCGGACTTCCGGGTGCGTGGTGTCGAGGGCGTGGTAGCCCGTCCCCCAGTTGTGTCCGGCGACCACCGGCTCGCCCCGCTCGTCGGCGAGCAGCCATCCGGGGTGCTCGCGGGCGACCTCGGAGTCCGGCAGGGCGATGAAAGGAGCGATCCAAAGACCGGCCCGCATGCCGGAGCCCGTGATGCGCTCGGCGAGGGCGGCCATGCCGGAGGGGAACTTGTCGTTGGCGTGCCAGTCGCCCACCGCCCGCTCCCAGCCGTCGTCGACCTGGACGACGTCGAACGGCAGCTCGGCGAGGGCCGCGAAGTCCTTGGTGAGCTGCTGCTCGGCGATGCCCTCGTAGTAGGCGTACCAGGTGCACCACACGTTGCCCGCGACGCGGTGGCTGCTGCCTAGGCGCGTCGCCAGCAGGTCGGTGTAGCGGGCGAAGACCTCCTGCTCGTCGCCGTAGGCGAGGAACCAGGGCGCGCCCTCCTCCTCGCACCAACCGGCGAGGGTGTCCCGGTCGGCGGAAAGGCGCGGGGTGCCGAAACCGAGCGAGCCGAGGAGCAGCACCCGGCCGTCCTCACCCTGGAGCGCGGCGACGGCCGAGGAGTGGTGGCGGGCCGGGTCGTCCCAGACGGTGTCGTCGGCGGTCAGGCGCCGTTCGGGGGAGGCGATCCGGAGCGGGGCCTCGCTGAGCCGCCGCCACCCGCACGGGCTCCAGGAGTTCTGGCCGTGCCGGTAGAACAGGGCGTCTCCGAGACCGTGCAGGACCGCGATCCGGCCGGGCGGCAGGATCAGTCCGCCCTCAGCGGGCTCGGGGGGCTGCGCTCCGGCCGTCTCGACCGCGAACACGCGGTCTGCCAGGTCGACGAGCAGGGGCATGGGACTCCTTAGAGGCGATCAAACCGTTCGGCGGGACGTCCCTGGGTCGGGTCCTCCCGGCCGGCACCGGGTCGGGGCCGGCCGGGGGACCTCCCAGCGGTACGTCCCGCCGAGGGGAGCGGGTCGGACGGTCAGCGGAACAGGGCGTTGACCTGCTGGTTGGCCTTCTTCAGCGCCGACGCGGGGTCGGACTGGCCGAGGACGACCGACTGCAGGGAGTCCTGGACGATCTGGCTGACCTCGGTGCCGTGGTCGGTGACCGGCAGCGGGAAGGTGCCGCCGGGGGTCTTGGTGTAGTCGACGTAGACCTGGACGTCGCGTCCCTTGGCCTTGTGGGCCGCGAGCGCCTTGTCCGTCGCGGTCTTGATGGCCGGGAAGACGACCGCGTTGGCGGCGACGATGTCCTGGCACTGGGAGGAGCCGAGGAACTTGACCCACTTCCACGCCTCGTCCTTGTGCTTGGTGCCGGCCCAGATCGCGTCCGACAGCCCGTTGATCGCGGACTTGCGGGAGCCGACGGGGCCGACCGGCAGCGGCGCGAGCGCGAACTTCTGCTTGGCGCCGTCGCCCAGGTAGGTGTTGATCGTCCAAGAGCCGGCGATCGTCAGCGCGGACTTGCCGGCGTTCATGATCCCGTCGATGCCGAGCGTCGACTGCTTGTCGAACCTGGGCGCGTAGCCCTTGTCCGTGACCGCCTTGTACCAGGCGATGGTCTGGACGAGCTTGGGGTCGTCGTACTGGAACCTGGTGCCCTTGGCACTGCCGTCCAGGTAGGCGAAGCCGTTGGCGGCGGCGAGCTCACCCCACCCGTTCTGGCCCTGGGAGCCGTCGTTCCACTCCGGCTGGTAGCCGTAGACCTTCACGTGGTTCTTGTCGAAGCCCGGGTCGAGGCCGTTACGGCCCTTGTCGTCGACCGTGAGCTTGGCGATCGTCTGCTCGAACGTGCCGCCGTCGGTCGGGTTCCAGGTGAGGTTCGCCAGGTCGGCGGGCTTGATGCCGGCCTTGCTCAGCATGTCGGCGTTGTAGACGACGGCCTCGGTGTCCCAGTCCTTCGGCAGGCCGTAGCGCTTGCCGTCCTTGGTCCACACCTCGGCGAGGCCGTTCTGGTACTGGGAGAGGTCGACCTTGTCCTTCTCGACGTAGGGCTGGATGTCGAGGATCTGCTGGCTGGCGACGAACTGCGGGTAGTACGACGCCTGGTCGGTCCAGACGTCGGGGGCGTCGCCGGCGGCCAGCTGCGTGGTGAGGTTCTGCCAGTACTGCGCCCACGCCGTCTGGGTCATCTTGACGGTGATGTTCGGGTTCGCGGTGTGGAAGGCGTCCGCGCACTGCTGGTAGGAGGCCTGCTGGTTGTCGTCCCACAGCCAGTAGTTCAGCGTGACCGGGCCGTCGCTCTTGCCGCCGCCGGAGCCGCCGCACGCGGTGAGCGCCGTTCCGGCCAGCAGTCCGCACAGCAGCGCCGCGCCGACCCGACTCTTGTTGATCATTGGTGCCTCAGCTCGGGGTGGGGGCGAGGGTTCTGGAGGTTCCCTCTTGCCTGGTTGGCTCTCGCCAATAATGATGTGGCTCATCGGAAAATTGTCAAGGGCTCCTCATAACCCTTGACCGGGCATCCCCCTGGAGGGCTTGCGATGGTCCACTCCCCGATCCGCAGACCGGCCCGGTGGGCGGCCGCCGCCGCGCTGACCTCGGCCGTCGTGACGGTACCGACCGCGATGGTGCCGACCGCCGCCGCGGCCGCCGGCCCCCAGCCGGGCTGGCGGACCCTGGCTGCGGGCGAGGCACCGGACGCCAACCCGCTGTCCGGGTTCATCCCCTACGCCGGGGCCTACTCGACCTTCCCGCACTCGATGGAGTGGTTCTACCTGCCGGTCAACGCGGTGATGAAGGGTCCGCACCGGTTCGACTGGAAGGCGCTGGAGGACCAGCTGGACGCCATCGCCGCGCGCGGCCACCAGGCGGCGTTCCGGTTCTACCTCGACTACCCCCGGCAGCCGAGCGGGGTGCCGCAATACCTGCTGGACGAGGGCCTGGCCACCCACTCCTACGACGACTTCGGCAACAACGGGACGAGCGTGTCCCCCGATTACGACGACCCGCGGCTGGCATCCGCACTCGACCGGTTCATCGCCGCCCTCGGCCACCGTTACGACGGCGACCCCCGGATCGGGTTCCTCCAGCTCGGCCTGCTGGGCTTCTGGGGCGAGTGGCACACCTGGCCGCACAACGGCGACCCGGGCACCGAGAACTGGTTCGCCTCGCAGGTCGAGCAGGTCAGGGTCCTTCACGCCTACGACAAGGCGTTCGACAAGACGCGGCTCATGGTCCGCTACCCGAGCACCGACAACGCCGCCCTGGACATGGGCTACCACGACGACTCGTTCGCCTACTCCACCCTGCCGGGGACCGGCTGGAACTTCATGGACCTGATGCTGCAGGCCGGGACGGGCGACAAGTGGAAGGACGAGCCGGTCGCCGGCGAGCTGCGGCCCGAGCTGCAGGGATGCATCTTCAACGTGCCGAACGACTGCGTCACCGACGGCGACAACGACTTCGACGGCGGTGTGACGCAGACCCATGCCACCTGGCTGCTGAACCACTACGCCTTCAGCCCCGGGTACACCGGCGCCGCCTACGACAAGGCGCTGCAGAGTGCCAAGTCCCTCGGCTACCGGTTCCGCGTCACCGGGGTGAAGACCGTCGCCGGGGTGAAGACCGGCACCGACCGGCGCGGTCTCAGGCTCTCGGTCCGCATCCAGGACGACGGCGTCGCCCCCTTCTACTACGACTGGCCGCTCCAGATCGCCGCCGTCGGCCCCGACCGGAAGATCGCCCGCACCTGGACGACGTCCTGGAAGCTGACCGGCGTCAAGCCCGGCGCCCCGGCCGAACTCACCGCCACCCTGCCCACCGCCGGCCTGCCGCGGGCGGGCCGGTCCGGTGGCGGCTACACGCTCGTCCTGCGGGCCGCCAACCCGATGCGCGGCGGCATGCCGCTGCGCTTCGCCAACGCCGGCCAGGACACCACCCTTCCCGGCTGGCTCACGCTCGGCGACGCCCGCATCTCCTGAGCGCTCCGCTCCGCGCACTTTCGGGGGACCCTGCCCACCCCGACCGAGGAGGTCACCGTCCCATGCACTCGCCCCTGGCGCGGCCAAACCGCGCTGTCGCCGCACTCGCCGTGCTCGCCGCAGGCGTGCTGCTGACGTTGCCGCCGGCGTCCGCCGCCGCCGCGTCCCCGCAAGGCCCGCCGCCCCGGCCCGCCGCGCCCGCCGCGCCTGATCCGTCCCTGACCGTCCACCCGCTCACGGCCGCCGCGGGCCCCGTCGACAACCCGCTCAAGGGATTCGCCCGCTTCTACAATCCCGGCGTCGACCAGAACCAGGGCTACCCGCACTCCCTCACCTGGAGCTACTTCGGACTCTCCGAAGTCATGACGAACCCGTCCGACTGCAGCTCCTTCGACTGGTCGAAGGTCGACGCCACCCTCAACGAGAGCGCGCGCTACGGCAACCAGGTCGCGCTCCGGTTCTACATGGAGTACCCCGGCGGCTCCGGCACCCATCCGGCCAACGCGATCCCGCACTGCTTCGACGGGCACGTCACCTACCGCACCAACACCCAGTGGAACACCACAAGCCCCGACTACGACAACGCCTACCTGCTCACCGGCCTGAAGAACTTCATCGCCGCGTTCGGCGCCCGCTACGACGGCGACCCGCGCCTCGGCTTCGTCCACCTCGGCCTCGTCGGGCTGTGGGGCGAATGGCACACCTGGCCCTACGACAGCGACACCAGCGATGGCTATCCCGACTACATGCCGACCAACGCGCACCTCGCCGACATCCTCCAGGCCTACGACAGCGCCTTCAACAAGACCAAGCTGGAAGTCCGCTATCCGGATTCCGGCGGAGGCGCGGCCAACACCCGCGACATCGGCTACCACGACGACTCCTTCTGCTACCGCGAAGGCAGCCCGCTCGCCGGCGTCACCCTGCCCGGATCGCTCGGCGGCGCTAGCTACGCCCAGCTCCAGCGGGCTCTCGACCAGGGCGTCGAGAACAAGTGGATCACCGACTCGATGGGCGGCGAGGTCCGGCCCGAAATCCAGCCCCAGGCCTTCTCCTCCTGGCCCGGCGGGTCGGGGGCGGTCGACAACATGAAGGCGTGCATCGAGCTCGAGCACACCACCTGGAAGATCAACGAAGGAAGCTCCGGATACAGCCCGTCCGACGCGAACGTCGCCGCCGCGGTACGGCTCATGGGGTACGACCTGGGCGTCACCAACGCCTACTACCGCAACTCCGTGAGCGGCACCGCGAGGGTCGGCGTCCAGATCACCAACGACGGCGTCGCCCCGTTCTACTACCCGTGGACGGTCACGCTCGGCCTGAAGAACAGCTCCGGGACCGTGGTGAAGACCTGGGACACCCCCTGGGACCTGCGGACCGTCATGCCCCAGAAGATCCGGGCGTTCCCCGAGTGGGGCGTCGGCTCCGACCCGACCTACCGCGACTTCGGCTACCCGCAGTACTTCCAGGCCGACGTCGGCCTCTCCGGCGTCGCGAACGGGAACTACCAGCTCGTCATGCGGGTGAAGAACCCGCTGGAGGCGGTGAGCGCCAACGCCAAGAAGCTGCGGTTCGCCAACGCCGCCCAGAACACCGACGGCTGGCTCGGCCTCGGCGCCATGACCGTCGGGACCGGCTCGTCGTCCTCCGCCACGGTCGAGGCCGAGGACCCCGGCAACACCCTCGCCGGCGGGGCCGTCGCCGCGTCCTGCACCGGATGCTCGGGCGGTGCGAAGGTCGGCTACCTCGGCAACGGCGGCACCCTCACCTTCAACCACGTCACCACCGGCGTGGCAGGAAACCACGTCCTGACGATCTCCTACGCCTCGGCGGAGGCGCGCTCGGCGACCGTCAGGGTCGGCAACGGAACCGCGACAACGGTCAACCTCCCGTCCAGCGGAGGCTGGGACACCGTCGCGACCACCACCCTGCCGGTCACCTTGACCGGCGGCGACAACACGATCACCATCGCCGGCCCCGGCGGCTGGGCCCCCGACATCGACAAGATCACGATCACGTCGGGCTGACCCCCGCCTTTCGCCCCGGGGCCGGTACCGGCCCCGGGGCTCCGGCCCGTAGTGAGGAGCACCATGACCGACGATCTGCGCCTCGGCGTGATCGGAGCCGGAGGGCAGCGCAGCGTGCTAGCCGCGCCCGCCCATCGCCCCGGCCGGGGATCACGCGTCACCGCCGTGTGCGACACCGACCCCGCGCGGCTGCGGGAGAGCGCCCGGCGCCTCGGCGCGGCCGGGGCCGTCCTCGTCACCGACCACCACCGTCTCCTGAAACGGGACGACGTCGACGCCGTGCTCATCGCCACACCCGACGACACGCACGCCGCGATCGCCATCGACGCCCTGCACGCGGGCAAGGCCGTCTACCTGGAGAAACCCCTCGCCATCACCATCGAGGACTGCGACGAGGTGCTCCGCGTCGCCGCGAAGACCGGAACGCGCCTGTACCTCGGCCACAACATGCGGCACATGGGCGTCGTCCGGCTGATGCGCGACATCATCCGCCGCGGCGACATCGGCGAGCCCAAGACGGTGTGGGTGCGGCACTTCGTGGGACGCGGCGGCCAGTACTACTTCAAGGACTGGCACGCCGAACGCCGGCGTACGACCGGGCTGCTCGTGCAGAAGGCCGCCCACGACATCGACGTCATCCATTGGCTGACGGGCGGCTACACCGAGCGCGTGAACGCCCTCGGCGACCTCATGGTCTACGGCTCCCTGCCCCGCCGCCCCGCCGGTGAGCCACCCTCCGAGGGCTGGCTCACCGCTTCGCCCTGGCCGCCGACCTCCTCCACCGGTTTCCACCACCGCATCGACGTCGAAGACGTCTCGGTCATGAACATGCGATTGGACAACGGCGTCATCGCCACCTACCAGCAATGCCATTTCAGCCCGGACTACTGGCGCAACTACACCGTCATCGGCACCCACGGACGGTTGGAGAACTTCGGCGACGAGGAGGGCGCCGTCGTCAAGGTGTGGAACAGCCGCCAGTCCGGCTACCGGGACGACTCCGACATCGCCTACACCGTCCCACCGGCCACGGGGGACCACGGCGGAGCCGACGGTGCCGTCCTTGAGGAGTTCCTCCGGTTCGCCCGCAACGGCGGCCCCACCGACACCTCACCCGTCGCGGCCCGAATGAGCGTGGCCGCCGGCTACCTGGCCACCCTCTCGCTCCGCGAGAACAGCGCACCCTACACGGTCCCCCGCCTGGACCCGGACCTGACCGACTACTTCGCACGACACCAGACCAACAAAAGCCGAACCCGCCAATAACCGCCTCAGAAGACCGCCTTTAGACGAGTTTCCATGACATCCAGGAAAGCGGGATCGTAGGAATCATCCACGTGCTCGCTGTTCCACAACCCGGATCTGCGGACATTCCCGTTTCTCGCGTCCAGGCCGAGCCAGCCGGGACTGATCGGGTGGGTTCCGCCAGTGCAGCGGGAGAGGAGGGCGATCGAGTTGGCTCGTAGGGATACGCGGTGTTCGCGATCGGGCACATCGAGCCAAAGCAGTGGCATAGCGCCGATACGATCGCTTACAGCTCGCTCAAGCGGGTACTCGGCTTCTCGCTGCGCAGGGCTCACCTTCCTCTGGCCCCAGGACATCTGCACCTCGTCCGACCACTGGCCAGTCAGCAGGAGCGCGCTGCCGACGTGCTGCCGGAATATCGAGCCACGGTGATTGCCCACGCCTGCTTTGCTGCCGCTCACCGGACCCCGGTGTTGGGCGAGCCTGGTCCAGAAGTTCGCCTGCGATGTGGCCCTCAACGCATGGCTTCCCACGCGCACGACCCGAAGCCGATCTTCCCCGGCTCGTACCTGGCCGTCTTCGAGGAAGAACTCCACGCCGTACTGCGGCCACCCGTCCGCCCGGGTGCAATCCTTGAGCAGTCTCGGCCCGCCGAGCCGCTCGGCCAACTCATCGAGCATGGCGTAGAACCGGTCCGTAGCCAGTCGACGATCCTCTCGCATCACACTCACCCCAGGAGCTCGACCGTCGTACCTTCCGGATATCTATCGGCGAGCTGGCCCTGCCAGAAGCAGGAAAAGGCCTGGCCGAGCCGCCGCGGCACCTTACCCGAGGCTCCCTTGCCCGCGTCCTCGATGGTCACCAGGAACGCATTGACCTCTGCCTGTTCCCAGGACGTGCGCCGTACGAGCTTCGCGTAATCAGAGCTGCCGGCCACGAAAGCCACGATCGACGACACGTTGCGACGTCGGGCTTCGCCGATCAGAAGACCTTCAAGGAGGCCGGCCGGCCAATCCGACAAGCGCATGATCTTGTTGTAGTCACCGATGGCTTCCTGCGGGTGCAACAGCCCGTACCCGCCGCTGAGAATGAGCAGGGGGGCTTCCCGATTCACAGCATCCCGTAGCTCGTCTGCGGCGGATGTATAGAAGCCGCCATCGTAGCGACGCCAGGCAGGCATCAATCGTCGTTCATCCACGTTCGCCATTGCACGATTGTGCTGCCGTGCCGCGAGAAGCTCGGAAGGCCACAGCGCCGATTCCCGGTTTCCCGAGTCTCCGCCAGTTCTCTTTGTCTTCGAGCAGGGAATCAACAGAAGAGTCTCGCTGCCGATGAGCCTCTGCAGCATCTTCACGCCCCCCTCTGGCGACAATGCCTTCTCCCGCCGTCGATCGGCGTTCCGATGCGCCGGAGCCTGGTTCCCGTTCACTGCGGGTAATGGCGGACCGCCGAGTCAGGGACGCCTCCCACGATCTGCGACAGCTCAACCCATGACAGGCCGACAGCATCCTCGTTCTTGGGCCGAGCGGCCAGGAACTCCCTGAGGCGGGTCCAGTCGGCCCGGCCGTTGCTTTCACCTGGCACGATGCCCCGCCTTCCAAACGTGACGGCATTTCCACGTCAGCACGCATTCCATTCCACGCAGTGCCAAGGTGCCATGGCATCGACGCCTGCGCTACCGGAGGCCTCAACGCGGTTCACCACTCCTTCTCCTAGCGCGCGCCTGCCCCGATCGTCCGGCAGCCGGCGGGTGATGGCGATGACGGCAGCGCGCCCGGTGGCCTTCGGCACATCAGTCCGCCTCGGTCAGGCTTCTCAGCTGTCCAAGGTGTTCCTCTATCGTCGTCTTCTGGACTACGAACACGTCCAGCGTCGTCCGCACCTCTCTCTCATAGTCGATGAGGTTCTTTTCGCTCACCGTCGCCTCGTCGTAGCGGTCCGCAATATCTTCAGCTTCGGGTCGTCCTTCCACGGCCTTCAGCTGCTCCTCGAGCTGACGGCGGGTGGAACCGGCGGCAGCAACCATCCGCTGCGCTTCTGCCAGCTCCGCAAGTAGCTCTTCGTGCTTCTTCCGGAGCTCCTCAAGCTTCAGACTCAGCGGTCCACCGTCGGAATCTGCGGGGCGTTCACGACCCGCGCTGCGGCCTCTACCGAATCTCATGTGACTGCCCTTCCTCGTGCCGTTACCTGCGAGATCAGCGGTCGGGTGCGCCACACGATTGGTCCACGCGGGGCGGGTTCCGCGCCTCCTCTCGACTTCGAGGGGTTCGCTCCCGAAGAGCTTTCAGCGCTTGCCGGCGCACCGCAAGCTCGTCGCCGGCTCTTGCCCCCTGCGTTTCCGCCGTGCCTCATCCGCCCAGGCGGGATCCACGTGCTGTTCGCGCCTGAGAGGTATCACGATGATGCGGCCCGGCTGTGGGCCGGTGGGCCGACTCTCGCGATCATCGACACCGCCTCGTTTCTCAGGGTTCTAGGGGGAGGTTGGCGGTGGACCAGGCCTCTATGCCTTCGGTGTAGAGGCGGAGGTTTTGGTAGCCGAGGGTTGTTAGGGCGGTGGCCAGGTCGGGGGCTCGGGTGCAGGTGGGGTCGGTGGAGTAGATGACGATGGGGGCCGTGCGGTCGGGGAGGAGGGCGGCGGCCTTGGCGGGGGCGTCTTCGGCGGTGAGGTTGAGGGCGGTCGGGAGGTGGCGGCGCTCGTAGGCGGGGGCGGGGAGGGCGTCGACGATGGTGACCTTGCCGATGGCGGCCTGGAGTTCGGCGCGGGAGATCGTGGCGGGGCGGAGGGGGCCGCTCAGGTGGAGGTTGGCGATGGTCCAGCGGTCGGTGGAGCGGACGAGGAGGAGGGTTACGCGGAAGGAGCCGCTGGCGTCGTGGCCGCGGGCGGTGGTGCGCTGGTTCTGGACGGCGGTGACGATGGCGGCGTCGCCGTAGAGGCGGATGTGGGGGTCGAGGATCTCGAAGTGGTGGTTGGTCAGGTCGGTGTGGCGGGCGGCCCATTGTTGTGCGGTCAGGACGAAGCCGACTGGGCCGATGCCGGTGAAGTCGGGGGTCAGCAGGGTGTCGTAGGCGGACGTGTCGCCGGTGCGTTCGGCGTCGGCCCAGCGGGTGATCAGGTCGCGGATCTCGTTGGTCATCGGACTGGTTCCTTTCGTGGGGTGGAGGTGGGGAGTGACGTTTCGCGGGGTGGCAGGAGGGCTGTCGGCAGGATCGCCAGGGCGGTCAGGGCCAGTGGCCACCAGAAGGTGTGGGCGAAGGCGGCCGAGGGCGTTGTCGTGCGGAGATTGTGTTCGAGGACGACGGCGTACAGGGCGGTGCCGAAGGCGCCGCCGACGCGTTGGGTGATGTTCAGCAGGGCGGTCGCGCGGGGGATGGCGGCGCGGTCGATGCGGCGGTAGGCCATGGACATGGCGGGTGCCATGAGGCAGCCGGCGCCGAGGCCCGTGAGGAGTAGTGCGGCGGTCACCAGGACGTAGCCGGCGGATGGCCAGGTGTAGGCCAGGAGGCCGGTGGTCAGGAGGGGGAGGCCGGTCAGGATGATCGGTTTGCCCAGGCCGCGGTCGGCGAGGCGTCCGGTGACGGTCAGGGCCACGGCGGCGCCGGCGCCTTGAGGGAGCAGCAGGAGGCCGGTGGCCAGCGCGGACTCGTGGTGGACGACCTGGTAGTACAGCGGCAGCAGGAGCATGGAGCCTTGCAGGACCGCGCCGATCAGGACCTGGATCGCGGCAGCGGAGGAGAACGTCCGGTCGGCGAGGTGGCGCAGGTCCAGCAGCGGGTGGCGGGTGCGCAGCGCGTGTCTTGCGAAGAGGGCGAGCAGGATCGTTCCCGCTAGGGCGGCGGTTTCGGTTTTGAGGGTGAAGGCGGAGGTGGAGACGGCGTAGATGATCGCGATCAGGGCGGGAGAGAGCAGGAGCAGGCCGGGGATGTCGAGGGGTTCGGCCCGGCGGCGGGGCGCGTTCTCCAGCAGTCGCCATGAGAGGAGGAGGGCGAGGAGGCCGATCGGCACGTTGACGAGGAAGATCCACTGCCAGGCGGCGACGGAGACCAGCAGGCCGCCGAGGACGGGGCCGAGCATGGGGCCCAGCATCATCGGGACGCCGATCAGGCCCATCGCCCGGCCCATCCGGTGCGGGCCGGCGGCCTGCGCGACCAGGGTCATGCCGACGGGGACGACCATGCCGCCGCCGAGTCCCTGGACGACGCGGAAGGCGATGAGGCTCGGCGCCGACCAGGCGAGGGCGCACAGCAGCGAGCCGATGATGAAGAGGGCGAGCGACGTCGTCCAGACGCGCTTGCCGCCGAAGCGGTCGGCGGCCCAGCCGGTGAGCGGGATGACCGCGGCGAGAGCGAGCGCGTAGCCGGTCATCACCCACTGGATCGCGGGCAGCGGCGCTGCGAGGTCGCGCGCCAGGGTGTCGATCGCGACGCTGACGATCGTCGCGTCGAGGACGGTGAGGATCGCGCCGGTCACCACGATCGCGGCGGTGACGGGCAGGCGGTCCCGGCCGGGGGTCGTGTCCGTCACGACTCCTCCTTAAGCGGGGGAAATCTCTCCACTTGACTGTGGCATGGGCGAGGGTGAGCCGCAAGGGTAAGTGGGGAGATTTTCTCCGGTTCTGCTACCGTGTTACTGAACAGGAGGTGGCCGATGCGGGCTGATGCGCGGCGCAATCTCGAGCGGATCCTGGCGGCGGCGCGGGACGTGATCGTCGAGCGCGGACCGGACGTCCCGCTCGACGACATCGCGCGGCGGGCGGAGGTCGGCAGCGGCACGCTGTACCGGCGCTTCCCGGACCGCGACACGCTGCTCCATGCCGTCGCGCTGGACGCGCTGACCGGGACCCTGGACGCGGTTCGGGACGCCTGCGAGCAGGAGGCCGATCCGTTCGACGCGCTGGCCAGCTATCTGCGCCGGACCCTCGACCTGCGCGTTTCGGCGGTGCTCCCGGCGCTGCTCGGCAGGGTCGACCTGGAGGGCGATCCCGAGCTGGCGCCGCTGCGGAAGGAGTCACTCCGGATCCTCGAAGGCCTGGTCTCCGCCGCGCACGAGGCCGGGACGCTGCCGGACGACGTCACGTTCGGCGACATCGGGATGATGGCCGTCCGCATCGCGCGTCCCCTGCCCGGCCCGTTGCCGGAGGAGGAGAAGCACGCCCTTGCCCGGCGGCATATGGATCTGTTCATCCGGGGGCTGCGCGCGCAGGCCGCGTCATAGGCGGAACTCAGGAAACGGGCCGGGCGTCGAAAGTCGCAACGATCACCGGAGGACGAGGAGCGCGCTGTGCCCGTGGAACTGGATCTGCCCGATCCCGAGGACGTGTGGGCCGAGGCGTGCGCGCTGGCCATGCTCTCGGTGAGCACCCCGGGATGGGGCGCGACCGTGCGCGACGACGGCGTCCGCACCGATGACGTCGGCAACGGCTGGCACGGGATGAGCTGGGTGAGCGGCGGCCGGGCGCTGCTCTACGGCTACGACGTCGACTACAGCGAGACGCGCTTCCACGTGCCGCCGATCGACCTGCTGGCCGGCGGGCCGGGGTGGCTGCCCTGGGAATGGCTCGCCGAGATGATGCGACAGGAGTTCATCGTCCAGTACGTCTACTGGTGGGACGGCACGGCCTGGGCCCGGACCGACTATCCGGACGGCCTGAACGACGGCGGCGGCGGTGCGCTCGGCCGCGATGACCAGGTGGAGCTGTCCTTCCTGGAGACGGCACCGGCCGAGAGCGCCTTCGAGGACCTGATCCGGGCGGCACGCGCGCGGGCGGTCGACCGGGACGCGGTCGGGGCGCTGCTGCGGCATCTCGATCCGGAGTCGTTCGACATCACGGCGACCGCGCCCGGCGACGCCGAGGCCGTGCTCGCGGTCGCCGAACGCGCCGGGCTGACGCCGGGTTCCGTGCGGCCCGAGCTTCCCGCCGGCCGGGGCGAACCGGCGGGCCGCCGCGCCAACCTCATCGACGATCTCGCAGGACAATGGGACCTCTACGAGAAGAGCTTCATGGACGACGGGGTCCCGTCGCATCTGTGCTGGTCGAAGCCGTCCTGAGCGTTCAGGCGAGGTCGCGGGCGGCGGTTAGGGCGGCGCCTGCGAGGACGGCCAGCGCGAGGGCCGCGGGGACGGCGGCCGCCGTCTGCGCGAGGGCGCTCTGCGTCGCCGCCGCGCTCAGGCCGGCGCCGACGAGGGTCAGGGCCGTGGCCAGCCGTCCCGTGGATGGGAGCGTCGCAGTCCGGGAAGAGCGGGCGACGAGGGTGCACAGCCGGTGGGCGGTGAAGGCGAGCGTGCCCCAGTAGTAGACGAGCAGGGCGGCGGCGAGGAGAGCGGGCGGGTGGCTCAGCGCGCCGGTCCGGGCCGCAAGGAGCATGGCCAGCAGGGCCAGGCCAGGGGCCGTCAGGGTGCGGACGCTCTGGACGGCCAGGTGGCGGAGCGCGTCCCGGCGGAGTGACGGGAGCGGAGCGGCGAGGGCGGCGCCGAGGAGGATCGGGGCGAGCCAGAGGCTGGTCGCGGGATGGCCCGTGTCGGCGGTCAGGGTGCTGGACGGCTCGACGGCGCGCAGCAGCAACGCCGACAGGGCGAGGATCGCGAAGAGGGCGACGGCGACGGTCCGGCGGGTCTGGCCTGCGCGGATCTCGGGCCAATCGGCGGGGTGGAGCCAGAGGCGGACGGCCCCCGCGACGGTGTCGGCCCAGGCGCGGACGCCCGATTCGGCGACCGCGTCGTCGATCTCGGCGCCCCAGCGGTCGCGGACCGGCGGCGGGTAGAGCGCGGACGCCCTCATGCCGGGCCCAGGGCGCGGAGGCCGGCCTGGGAGACGCGGGCCATCTGCTCCAGCTCGACGCGGAGCGCGGCGCGGCCCGCGTCGGTGATGCGCATGGTGCGGTGGCGCGCGTCGGACGGTTCGTCCGAGGCCTCGATCAGGGCGCGGGACTCGAGCCGGGAGAGGGCGCCGTAGAGGCTGCCGGGGCCGAGCTTGCGGCCGGCGAGCTCCTCGATCGCGGTGTTGATGGCGTAGCCGTGCAGGGGCCCGTCGGCGAGGACGGTCAGGACGAGCATCTGGGCGTCGTTGCTGTGCACGCCCCCGAGTGTAGTACGTGACGCGATGCTACTTGCCACGTAGTACGAGACGCGTACTATAGCGGCCATGGAACCGACGGAACGGCCGCGGGCCGTCTGGGCGAGCCTCGGCCTGGCCTGCCTGTTCGAGGCGATGACCGTGCTCGCGACGCAGGACGAGGACGTCCGGGCGGTGAGCCCGTGGCAGGACGATCCGTACGACGCGATGGTGTCGCTGGCGCAGTTCGCGGTGCCGATGCTCGCCGCGGTGATCGCGCTGCGGCTGCTCGCATGGCGGGCGCCGGGCGGGCCCGACCGGGTGCGGCAGACGGTCCGGGCGGCGGGGGCGATGACCGCGCTGGTCGGGCTGACGCTGGCGTTCGAGTGGGCCGCCGTGGGAACGGTGCGGCCGGCGTGGGGCACATGGGTGCTGATCGCCGGGCTGGCCGTGAACTCGGTGTTCACGGTCGTCGTGGCCGGGATGCTGGCGCGGTGCCGCGGAACGCGGGGACGGTGGCGGCACGACTGGCTCGGGGACGTGCTGGTGGTCGCTCAACGGATACCGGTGCTGCGGCGATGGGCCACGCCAGGCGCCGCGGACCTGGTGCGAAGGCACGCGATGACGGTCTTCGTGCTGGCCGCCGCGCTGGCGGCGGCCGGGATCGTGGGTGCGCTGGCCATCGGCGAACGGTGGACGGACCCCTGGCTCGTGGCATGGGCGCTCGTCATCGAGTTCACCTCGAACCTGGCGTTCTGCGTGATCAGCAACGCGGTCGCCGGGTTCATCGCCCGCCCGGAACGGACCCCGGCGCGGCGGGCCGCCGAGGCGTCGGTGGTGGCGGGATGCGGCGCGGTCCAGGTCGCGATGGCGTTCCGGGAGGCGCTGTGGCCGGGTCCCCTGACCTCGGTGGCGGACCTGTCCGCCCTCACTCTCGGAGCCGGCGCGGCCGCCACGGCGGTCACTGGGGCACTGCTCATGACGAGAGGACGCTCATGGCAGCGATGATCAGCGCGGACGGGCTGTCGAAGCGGTATGGGCGGCGGGAGGCCGTGAGCGGCCTCGGGTTCGCGGTCGAGGCGGGGCAGGTCTGCGCGCTCCTCGGGCCGAACGGGGCCGGGAAGACCTCGACGATGCGGATGCTCGTCGGGCTGTCGAGACCCGACGCGGGAACCGCCCGGATCCTGGACGAGCCGGTCGGGCTCGGCGCCCGCGTGCTGCGGCGGGTGGGCGTCCTGATCGACGGTCCGGCGTTCGTGCCGCACATGTCCGGCATGGCCAACCTGAAGCTGCTCTGGGCGGCGACCGGGCGCGCGTGGCCGCCGCCCGCGCTGGACGACGCACTGGATCTCGCGGGCCTCGGCGCGGCGGTCGGGCGGAAGGTCAAGGGCTACTCGACGGGGATGAAGCAGCGGCTGATGCTGGCGCAGGCGCTGATGCGCGCACCGGACGTGCTGATCCTGGACGAGCCGGCGAACGGCCTGGACCCGGCCGAGGTGCGGGCGCTGCGCGAACGGCTCGCCGAGCTGGCGCGGAGCGGGGCGGCGGTGCTGGTGTCCAGCCACCAGCTGGCGGAGGTGCAGCAGCTCGCGACGCACATCGTCGTGATGAACCACGGGCGGCTCGTCGCCTCCGGCCCGCTGGACGAGCTGCTCGGCGGCGAGGACGCCCACCGCGTCGAGGTGGACGACACCGCGCGGGCCGCCGCCGTTCTACGCGAGACGCGGAGCGTCACGGCGGTCACCGTGCAGGACGGGGCGGTCCTCGTGACCGCTCCCGGGCTGGCGCCGGACGGCCTCGTGCAGGCGCTGGTCGGAGCCGGTGTGGGCGTCCTGTCGGTGAACCGGGCGAGCCGGACGCTGGAAGAGGTGTTCCTGACCGTGACGGATGGGGAGGACGAGCATGCTGCGCGTTGAACTGACAGCCCAGCTTCTGCGGGTCCGCACGCTCGTCGCGCTGGCGTGCCTGGCCGCCGTCCCGGTCGCGGCGGGGCTGGCGACCGCGTCGAGCGCCGGGCACCGCAACGGGAACCAGGGCGGGCTGTTCGGCGCGGCGTCGTTCTCGGCGCTGAACCATGCGATGGCGAGCCTGGAGTTCATCGGCCCGCTCCTGCTGCCCCTCGTGGTGGCCCTGCTGGCGAGTGCGATCGGCTCGTCCGACCGGGACTGGGGGACGCTGCGCTACCTGTACGTCGCGCCGGTCGGCCGGGGACGGCTGCTGGCGGGCAAGTTCGGGGCCGTGGCGGTCGCCACCGCCATTGCGACGGCGTGCGTGCCGGTGGCGGGGCTCGTCATCGGCGTGCCGCTGTTCGGCTGGCATCCGTTCCATGTCATCGGCGGTTCGGAGCTGTCGGCGGGGGACGCCGCGGGTCGCGTGCTGGCGGCGTCCGGATACACCTTGTTGTGCATGCTGAGCATCGGCTTCATCGCGTTCACGCTGGGGCTGTGGCTGCCGCGCGGCGCCGAGGCACTCGGGGCCGCCGTCGCGTTCGTCGTGGTGGCGAGCATCCTGAACGGGCAATCGGCACTGCATTCCGTCCAGGTCGTCCTGCCGGTGCACTACTGGCAGGACTGGACGCACCTGTTCGACGCCCACGGGACGGCCCATCTCGGCACCGGGGTCGCGTGCCAGCTCGCCACGATCGTGCTGGCCGCCGGGGCGTCCGCGCTTGTCCTGCTGCGGCGCGACCCGGCGGCATGACCGGGGCAAGGGCCACTAGGCGACCCGGGCGGCGAGGAAGTCCTCCCAGGTCAGCTCGCCCGTGTCGGCGCCCTCCAGGGACAGGTTCCGGGCGTCGCGGTAGGCGCGGCCGGCCTTGCCCGGCATCCGGACCGGCATCATCAGCCGGTGCTTCCCCGCCGCCTCCAGGTAGCCGCGGACGAGCTCGTCGATCCGGTACACCTTCGGGCCGACCAGGTCGGGCACCCGGCCCCCCGGCGCGCCGAGCGCCAGCCCGGCGAGGCGGGCCGCGACGTCCCGCGGGTCGACCGGCTGGAAGCGCAGCCCGCCCGGCGCCGGGACGACCGGCATCTTCGCCATCTTCTGCGCCACGCCGAACACCAGGTCGTGGAACTGGGCGGCGCGCAGGATCGTCCACGGCACGCCCGATTCGATCAGGGCCTCCTCGGCGCGCAACTGCGTCCGCAGGTAGCCGAGCGGGACGCGGTCCGCGCCGACCACCGAGATCAGCACCATGTGCCGCACCCCGGCCCGCGCGGCGGCCCGGGCGAGGTTCCGGGCCGCCTCGTCGTCGCCCTTCGCGCCGCCGGCGAGGTGCAGGACGGTCTCGACGCCTTCGACGGCCCGTTCGACGCCCTCGTCCTTGAGCAGGTCGCCGGTCACGTACTCGACGCCGTCGGCGTCGTCGTGCGCGCGGCGGCTGAGGACGCGGACGTCGCGTCCGGCGTCCAGCAGCAGGGGGAGGACGTGCCGTCCGAGGGTGCCGGTGCCGCCGGTGAGCAGGATCTGCGCGGTCATGTCGTTCTCCTAGGCCGTTCTCGTTGCGATCACCCACCTAGACGGGAGCTCGCGCCTGGAACGTGACATGCCGCGCCGGGTGATCCGCGTCACCGGCCGGAGGGACGGTGGTGCGGGTAGCGGTGGTGGCGGTCGTCGTCGCGGGGGTCCACGCGGACGGCGGCGGACGGGCGGTCCGCATGGCAGGTGACGGTCATCGTGACCAGCCGGCCGGACGACTGGAACCGGACGAAGACGGCCCCGGGCGGCCTGCGGTTGCTGCCGCCGACGCTGAAGTTCTGCGCGGGCGTCCAGGAGACCAGGAACGGCTGCCCGTGGTCGCAGCGGGCGACGACGTCGCCGGCCTCGGAGGCCAGGTTGGTGATGGAGGCGGTGACCTGCTCGGTGACGGTGACCGTCGGGGCCGGGCGGGGCGGTGCGTGCGAAGACGGCGGCGCGGAAGGCGCGGACGTGGGCGGAGGCCCCGGCGGCGTGGGCGGGACGGCGAGTGCGGCGTCCACCTGGTCCGGGGTCATCGGCTTCACGCCGCGCTCGGTGATGCCGGTGCCGACGGCGGAGATCGCCGCCATCCCGGCCGCGACCCCGACGACAGCGGCCGCCGACCAGACCGCGGCGGCGAGCACGCTGTGCTTGGACATGCACGAACTGTTCCAGAACGATGGCTAAGGTTCGACTAAGGCGCGATTAAGCGGGCCATAGGGCCCTTATCGGCCGCGTCAGCGGTCTAGCGTGGCGCCGTGGCGCAACTGCTGCTGGTGGAAGACGACGCCGAGGTGCGCACCAGGCTCGTCCGCGCGCTGGGCGAGCGCGGGCACGCGGTCGCGTCGGCGCCCACGGGCATGGACGGCATCCGGCGGGCGGTCGGCGCCCCGCCCGACCTGGTCATCCTCGATCTCGGGCTGCCCGATCTGGACGGCGCCGAGGTGCTGCGGATGCTGCGCGCGGTCAGCTCCGTCCCGGTGATCGTGGCGACGGCCCGCGACGACGAGCGGGAGATCGAGCGGATCCTGAACGCGGGCGCCGACGACTACCTGGTGAAGCCGTTCGGCGCGGGGCAGCTCGACGCGCGGGTCCGGGCGGTGCTGCGCCGCGCGGAGGAGCCGGCCGGCGCGTCCCGGGAGGTGCGGGTCGGCGGGCTGCGGATGGACGCGGCGGCCCGGGAGGCGACGCTGGACGGGCGGCCGCTCGGGCTGTCGCCGAAGGAGTTCGACCTGCTGTTCTACCTGGCGTCGCGGCCCGGGCAGGTGGTGTCGAAGCGGGAGCTGCTCACCGAGGTGTGGCACGTGCCGCTCGGCGGGGCGAACAAGACGATCGACGTGCACGTGGCGTGGCTGCGGCGCAAGCTGGGCGAGTCGGCGTCGGCGCCGCGCTACCTGCGGTCGGTGCGCGGCTCCGGCATCAAGATCGTCGACCCGTCGTGAGGCGGCACATCACGCTGCTGGTGGCGGCGACCGTGGTGCTGGTGCTGGTGGCGTTCCTCGTCCCGCTCGCGCTGCTGGTGCGGGACGTCGCGCGGACGCGGACGCTGGCGGCCGCGAACGTGCGGGCGCAGTCGCTCGCGCCGGTGGTCGCGGCGGGCGACCGGGGGACGGTCGAGGTCGCGCTGCAGCAGACCGCGTCCAGCGGCTATCCGATGACGGTGCTGTGGCCGGACGGGCGGATCAGCGGCGCACCGGCCGCGCGGGACGACGGGGTGCGGCTCGCCGAACGGGGCCGCAGCCTGACCGTGGACACGCCGGGCGGCCGGGAGATCCTGGTGGCGGTGCTCGGCGGACCCGGCGGGACGGCGGTGATCCGCGCCTTCGTCACCGACCGGCAGATGGTCGCCGGGGTGGGCCGGGCGTGGGCGATCCTGGCCGGGCTCGCGGCGGGGCTGCTGGCGGTGAGCGTGCTGGTCGCCGACCGGCTGGCGCGCTCGCTGGTGCGGCGGATCACCCGGCTGGCCGCGCTCGCCAAGGGCATCTCCAC
Organism: Actinomadura napierensis; assembly: GCF_039529375.1. Classification (NCBI taxonomy): domain Bacteria; kingdom Bacillati; phylum Actinomycetota; class Actinomycetes; order Streptosporangiales; family Thermomonosporaceae; genus Actinomadura; species Actinomadura napierensis. Next base: position 86,514 of record NZ_BAAAMR010000008.1, on the reverse strand, counting down.
CGGGGACCTGGACGCGCGGATCGAGCCGGGCGGCCCGCCGGAGATCCGCGCCGTGACGATCGGGCTGAACGAGCTCGCGGGGCAGATCGGCGCGCTGCTGTCGCGCGAGCGGGAGCAGGCCGCCGACCTGTCGCACCGGCTCCGCACGCCGCTGACCGTGCTGCGGCTGGAGGCCGAGACGCTGCGCGACCCGGCGGAGGCCGGCCGGATCGGCGAGCAGGTCGACGTGCTGGAGCGGACCGTCACCGAGCTGATCAACACCACGCGCAAGCCCGTCCGCGCGGAGGCGCCGTGCACCGACGCGACGGCGGTCGTGACGGAGCGGGTCCGGTTCTGGTCGGTGCTCGCCGACGAGCAGGACCGGCGGATGGAGATGCACGTCCCGTCCACTCCACTGCTGGTCAGGGTGCGTGCCGAGGACCTGTCGGCGTGCCTGGACGCGCTGCTCGGCAACGTCTTCGCGCACACCCCGGAGGGCGGCGCCATGGGCGTGGCGCTGGAGGCGCGCAGCGGCGCCGTCTACCTGACCGTGGACGACGCGGGCCCCGGTTTCGGCGGCCGGCACCTGCTACGGCGCGGGGTCAGCACGGCCTCGTCCACCGGGCTGGGGCTGGACATCGTGCGGCGGACGGCGGAGGCCAGCCACGGCAGCCTGCAGCTCGGCGAGTCACCGGCCGGGGGCGCGCGGGTCATGGTGCGCTTCGGCGTGCCGCCGCGCGACGGCTCGGCTACCTGAGGATCACGCGCTTTAGCCGAGCCTTAACCCGCCCGCAGCGCCGTCTTATCGGGTGAGACGCGAATCTGGCGGGGTGATGTCCCCTCCGCGGTCTGGCGGCGGCTCTATCCTGCCGTGGGCCAACCGCATCGTGCGTCTCGGCGGCGCCGGCGCGGGTGCCGTCGTGCTCGTCCTGTGCGCGGTCGTGGTGCAGGCGATGCAGACGCCGCCGGGACGCCCATCTGCGGCGCCGGAGCCCGCGACCAAGCGGACCCGGCCGGCGCACGCGTCCCGGGGCACGGAGCGGACGAAGCCGACCGCGAAGACCACCCCGCTGGTCAAGACGGTGCGGGCGGCGGTCCTGCAGCAGCGCTCGACGATCGCGCGCCGCGAGTTCGGCGGGCGCGCACCGCAGCAGCCGACCGTCCTGCTGTCCCGGTCGGACGCGGCGAAGGGCTGGGCGTTCGGCTCGTCGGTGATCGCGCCGCCCGCCGGCGTGGACGCGCCGCCGGACGCCTCCCTGTTCATCGCCCGGCACGTCAAGACCGGATGGCAGGTGTCGGTGACCGGCGCCGCGAGCTTCGCGACGTTCGCGCGGCACGCCCCGGCGGACGTCGTCCCGGACGCCGAACGCGCGCCGCTCGCCAAGTACGGCAAGGCCGCCGCGACCGGGAAGGCCACCGGGCTGCAACTCCCCTGGGGCGTCGGCAAGTCGTGGACGATGGGGTCCGCCGGCGACCCGAGGCTGATCGCGTTCGCCGGAGGGGACGGCCGGGTCCTCGCACCCGGCCCCGGCCGCCTCTACCGGCTGTGCAGCCGGACGTCCGGGCACGCGCTGCTGCTGCTCATCCACCCGAACGGGCTGGCCTCGACGTTCGCGCGGCTGACTTCGCTGACCCCGGTGAAGGACGGCGGCGCGGTCCGGACGGGCGCCTACCTCGGGACGACCGGACGCGGGTTAGCGTGCTCCACCGGGCAGGCGGAAGGGCCAGCGTCGGTGGTGTTCGGGCTGCTGTCGGGCGGGCGCCCGGCGGCGTTGAACGGCGTGCAGATCGGCGGCTGGACGCTGCAGGCCACCGCGTCTGGGAAGGCCGTCGCGGCGGCGCGTCCGGGCGTCCGCGTCCAGGAGGGCGACCCGCTCCTCAATCTCGGCGACGGCGCCGCCCCCACCCCGGCGCCGTCGCCGGCGGTCACCGTGCCGCCGGCCGCGTCCCCTTCGGCGTCGCCGTCATGACGGGGAGGCAGGCGGCGTCCACGCCCGTCCGGGCGCCGGGCGGGCGGCGGGCGCTCAAGGTCACGCTGATGGCGGCCGGGCTCGCCGCCGCGGCGATGCTCGGGCGGACCGGCCGGGCGGCGGCCCCGCTCACCGCCGCGCACGCCTTCCTGGAGTTCTTCTCCGGCGTGTTCACGCTGGTCGGGCTGACCGGCGCCGTGGTGTTCGGGCTGCTGGCCGCGAGCCGCTTCACGCCGATCCGGCTGCGGGTCCTCGCCCAGTCCGGGCACCGCGCCGCCGCGACGCTCTCGCTGAGCTTCCTCGCCGTCCACATCGCCCTGAAGGTGCTGGAGAAGCACGCGACCGCGCTGGACGCCGTGCTCCCCGCCGCCGGCCTGCACGGCCGCGGCCTGATGGTGAGCCTCGGCCCGGTCGCCGGCGACCTGATGATCCTCGCGGTGCTGACCGGCGTCGCGCGCGGCCGGTTCATCGGCGCCGGGCGCGCCTGGACGTGGCGGCTGCTGCACCTCGCCGTCTACCTGTGCTGGCCGGTCGCGCTCGTCCACGGGCTCCAGGCGGGACGGGCCGCCAAGAGCTGGGTGATCTACAGCTACCTGCTGTGCGCTGCGGCGGTGGTGCTGCTCGTCCTGCTGCGGCTGGCCATCGCGTCCCGGCACCGCCGCGCGCGGGGGCCGCGTCCGGTGCGTCCCGCCGCGGCGCGTCCCCCTGCCCGGCGGCCCGCGCCCGCCCCCGCCGCGGAGGCGCGCGTCCCGGACGAGCAGTTCTGGGCGGACCTCAAGGACGAGGCGCGCCGCTGGTCGAGGAGCCGCCCGTGAGCCCCGGTCTCCGCCTCACCACCCTCGGGCCGCCGCGCCTGCTCGCCGGCCTCGACCGGACGTCCCGGCTGGACGCGGCGGCGCACCGGCTCGTCCACCCGGTGCCGCGCGGGCTGTCGTTCCGCGACCTGGCGGCGCTCGCCGAGAGCGTCGACCTGCGCGGGCACGGCGGCGCCGCGTTCCCGTTCGCCCGCAAGCTCGCCGCCGTCCGCAAGTCGGCGCAGCGGACCGGCCGCGAGACGGTCGTGCTGGTCAACGCCACCGAGGGCGAACCCGCCAGCTCCAAGGACAAGGCGCTCCTCGCGCACGCGCCGCACCTCGTGCTGAACGGGGCGGTGCTCGCCATGAGCGCGCTCGGCGCACGGGAACTGGTCATCGGCGTCACCGACGACGGCCTGCCCGCCCGCTCGCTGCGCCTCGCCATCGCCGAGACCCGGCTGCGCGGCCGCGCCCGCGTCGTCCAGCTCCCCGAACGGTTCATCACGGGGGAGGGCGGCGCGCTCGTGCGGGGCGTCAACGGTGAGACGCCGATCCCGCCGGGCGTCAAGACGAGGGCGGCCGACGGCGGCGTCGACCGGCTGCCCACCCTGCTGTCCAACGCGGAGACGTTCGCGCAGCTCGCCGTGCTCGCCGAGCTCGGCGCCGACGGCTACCGGTCCGCCGGGACACCCCGCGAACCGGGGACCGTGCTGCTTACCGTCACCGCCCCTGACGGGGGGCACATCGTCGTCGAGGCGCCTACGGGTGTGCCGCTCGCGGACGTCCTGCGGCACTGCGGGACCGACGCGGGGCAGGGCGTCATCGTCGGCGGCTACCACGGCGCGTGCCTCACCCCCGCGCAGGCCGCGCGGGTCAGGGTCTCGCGGGAGTCGATGGCCGCCGCCGGAGGCGCGCTCGGCGCCGGCATCATCGTCCCGCTGCCCCGCGACACCTGCCCGCTCGGCGAGATCGCCCGCGTCGCCGGCTACCTCGGCGCCGAGTCCGCCGGGCAGTGCGGCCCCTGCCACCTCGGCCTGCCCGCGATCGCCCGCTCCGTCGCCGCGCTCGCCGCCGGCACCGCCGGGGACGAGGCCGTCGCCGCGATCCGCGGCGGCAGCGCGACCGTCCGGGGGCGCGGCGCCTGCAAGCACCCGGACGGGACGACCCGCTTCCTGCTGTCCGCGCTGCGGGCCTTCGGCGACGACGTCGCCGCGCACGTCGACAACGGCGGCTGCGGCCGCCCGACCCGCCGCTTCCTGCCCGTACGCGGCGAGGAGGCCGCGGAGGCCGAGAGGTCCCCGCACCGGCTGGCCATCGACTGGTCGCGATGCGCCGGCCACGGCCTGTGCCGCCACCTGCTCCCCGACCTGGTCCGCCTCGACGAGTTCGGCTACCCGGTCATCAGCGACGGCGCCGTCCCCGCGCGCCTGCTGCGCGACGCCGTCCAGGCCGCCGAGATGTGCCCGGCCCTCGCGCTGTCGGTGCGGAGCGGCTGACACCCCTCGGCCAAGAGGCCCCCGGGTCATGAGGGCTTTACCGGCGGCGGACCATCGGCGGCGCGGCTTGCGGGTAGTGCCATTCCGCCGACCGGCCGCGAGCACATGAGCCGGCCACGAGCACACGAGGGGAGAGCCGGCGTGACCGACGTCGCGAGTTTGGGTTCCGAGCCCGGGGACGACCGCCCGGTACTGACGAACCGGCAGGGCCATCCGGTCTACGACAACCAGAACCAGCGGACGGTCGGGGCGCGCGGCCCCGCGACGCTGGAGAACTACCAGTTCCTGGAGAAGATCAGCCACTTCGACCGGGAACGCGTCCCGGAACGGGTCGTGCACGCCCGCGGCGCCACCGCGTTCGGCTACTTCGAGGCGTACGGGAAGTGGGGCGACGAACCCGTCTCCCGGTACACGCGGGCGAAGCTGTTCCAGGAGGCGGGCAAGCGGACGCCGGTCGCGCTGCGGTTCTCCACGGTCATCGGCGGACGGGACTCCGCCGAGACCGCCCGCGACCCGCGCGGGTTCGCGATCAAGTTCTACACCGAGGACGGCAACTGGGACCTGGTCGGCAACAACCTCGCGGTGTTCTTCATCCGGGACGCCATCAAGTTCCCCGACGTCATCCACTCCCTCAAGCCCGACCCGGTGACGTTCCGGCAGGAGCCCAACCGGATCTTCGACTTCATGTCGCAGACGCCCGAGACGATGCACATGCTCGTCAACGTGTTCAGCCCGCGCGGCATCCCGGCCGACTACCGGCACCAGCAGGGCTTCGGCGTCAACACCTACAAGTGGGTGAACCGGTCCGGCGACACCGTCCTGGTCAAGTACCACTGGATCCCGAAGCAGGGCGTCCGGAGCATGACCGGGGCGGACGCGGCGGCCGTGCAGGCCGACGACCTCGGGCACGCGACGCGGGACCTGCACGAGGCCATCGACCGCGGCGAGTACCCCGAGTGGGAGCTGGTCGTCCAGATGATGAGCGACGACGACCACCCGGAGCTGGACTTCGACCCGCTCGACGACACCAAGGTGTGGCCGGAGAACGACTTCCCGCCCAAGCCGGTCGGCCGGATAGTCCTCGACCAGAACGTCTCCAACAACTTCGCCGAGAACGAGCAGATCGCGTTCGGCACGGGCGTGCTGGTCGACGGCCTCGACTTCTCCGACGACAAGATGCTCGTCGGCCGCACGTTCTCCTACAGCGACACCCAGCGGCACCGGGTCGGGCCCAACTACCTGCAGCTGCCCGTCAACCAGGCCAAGGGCACGAAGGTGCGGACCAACCAGCGCGACGGGCAGATGACCTACTACGTGGACGGCGCCGGCGAGAACCCGCACGTCAACTACGAGCCGTCCATCACGGGCGGGCTGCACGAGGGGCAGTACCCGACGCACGACGACCAGGGCCCGGAGATCCGGGGCCGCGTCACGCGCAAGCGCATCCCGCGCGTCAACGACTACAAGCAGGCCGGTCAGCGCTACCTGCTGATGGAGGAATGGGAGCGCGACGACCTGGTGCACAACTTCGTCGACCAGCTGTCGCAGTGCGTCCGGCCCGTCCAGGAGCGGATGGTGTGGCACTTCCTGCTGGTCGAGGACGACCTGGGCCTGCGCGTCGGGAAGGGCCTCGGGATCTCGCCGGAGGACGTCGCGCACCTCGAGCCGCTGAACGGGCAGGACCTCACCGACGAGGACAAGCAGCGGCTGGCCAACCTCGGGAAGAACGGCTCGCGCGACGTGTCCGGGCTCAAGATGACGCACTGCGTCCCGAACGAACGCGCCACCCAGGTCTTCGGCTAGAGCGCCCACGCATCCACAGGCGGCCGGCGCCACGCCGGCCGCCACGGGCGGGCTGGGCCGGGTTAGTTGGCGGAGTAGCGGTGGGAGCGGGGTATCAGGGGGTACAGGCGGGAGCCGGTGCGGGGGCGGGCGGCATGGTGGTGGCCGGCGGCGTGGTGGCCGTCCACCGCCGCCTCGATGATCTGGTCCTCGGCGCTGAACGCGCTCTCCATGACGGCGATGAACTCGGTGTTCGGCGGGTGGACGCGGGCGGCGGCGTTGGCCGTCCGGCGGATGAGGACGCGGGCGCCGCTGCGCAGCGCCGACTCCAGGTGCCGCACGTCCTGCCCGGCACGGGCCTCGTGCGCGCCGAGGCGGCGGAAGTGGTCCAGCGCGGCGCGGCGGTCCTGCGCGCCGGTGTAGACGGTCAGCGCGTCCCGCACGAGGGTGAGGATCATGGCGGCGCTCAGGCCGGTGTAGGCGGGGACGCGGCCGACGATCTCGCCGACGACCTCGGCGGTGATCTCGTCGAGCCGCTCGGCGAGCAGTTCGGTCACGGGGTTCATGGGCGCGTCACCTCAGGGCTGCGGAGTCGCGGCCGTGCCCAGGCCGGGCTGGGCGCACCGGCCGCGAGTGATCCATCCCGCGCGTCCGCGGTACCGGTATGTTACTCGCGCGTAGGCCCGCTGTCAGTGCACCCGGCGGTCGGAGCGCGCGGCGCGGAAGGTGTGGCGGTAGGCCGACGGCGGGACGCCGATCGAGGCGACCAGGTGCTGGCGCAGCGACGCCGAGGTGCCGAAGCCCGCGCGCTCGGCGATGCGGTCGACGGGCAGGTCGGTGGTCTCCAGCAGGCGGCGCGCCAGGTCGACGCGCTGCCGGGCCAGCCACTGGCCCGGCGTCATGCCGGTCTCCTCGCGGAACCTGCGGGAGAACGTGCGGACGCTCATCCGCGCGTGCCGGGCCATCTCGGCGAGCGGGATCGGCCGGTGCAGCTCGCCGAGCGCCCAGGCGCGGGTCGCGGACGTGGCGGCGGCGTCCGGTTCGGGGACGGGACGCTCGATGAACTGGGCCTGGCCGCCCTCGCGCCAGGGCGGGACGACGCAGCGGCGGGCGACGCGGTTGGCGACCTCGCTGCCGTGGTCGCGGCGGACGATGTGCATGCACAGGTCGATCCCGGCGGCGACCCCGGCGGAGGTGAGCACGTCGCCGTCGTCCATGAACAGCACGTCGGCGTTGACGTCCACTCCGGGGAACAGCCGCTTGAAGCGCTCGGCCTCGGCCCAGTGGGTGGTGGCGGGCCGCCCGTCGAGCAGGCCGGCGGCGGCGAGCAGGTAGGACGCGGTGCAGATCGACACGATGCGGGTGCCGGGGCGCAGCCGGGCGAGCGCGGCGGCGACCGGCGGCGGGCACCAGTCGCGGTCCTCGGCCGGGCCGCATCCGAACGGCGGGACGACCAGCGTGCCGGCGGTCCCGATGATCTCGCAGCCGTGCTCGACGGCGATCGCGAAGTCGGCGCTGGTGCGCACCGGACGCCCGTCGATCCCGCAGGTCAGCACCTCGTAGAGCGGGTCGCCGCCGGGTCCGGTGGCCGAGCCGAAGATCCGCACGGGGATGCTCAGCTCGAACGGGTACACGCCGTCGAGGGCGAGGACGACGACACGGTGCATGGCCGGAGTCTTTCACGCGCCGCGATCTGGCCGGAATGAGACTCTCGAAGCCCCTGCACGTGCATCTGCAAGTGCCGCTACTATCCCGGGGCAGGATCCCCACCCCCGGAGGAGCGGCGTTGAGCGCAGGGCAGGATCCGGGGGCGGTACGGCCGGCGGACGGCGCCGTGCGGGGACCGGCGGCGCGCCGGATGCTGGTCGGCGCCCGCCTTCGCGACCTGCGGGAACGCAGCGGGCTGAGCCGCGAGCGGGCCGGCTACGCGATCCGCGGCAGCGCGTCGAAGATCAGCCGGATGGAGCTCGGCCGCACCTCGTTCGCCCGCCGGGACGTCGCCGACCTGCTCACCCTCTACGGGCTGCCGGACGGCCCGGAGCGCGAGGAGCTGATCCGGCTCGCGCAGGAGGCCAACGAGCGCGCCTGGTGGCACCGGCACGGCGAGCTGATCCCCGCCTGGACGCACCGGTTCCTCGACCTGGAGGAGACCGCCCGGCAGGTGCGGACCTACGAGCCGTGCCAGATCCCCGAGCTGCTGCAGACCGAGGAGTACACGCGCGCCAGCCTGGCGATCCGGGACGGGATCCGGGAAGGCGACCGGCGCATCGAGATCGACGAGCGGGCCGCCGTCCGGCGGCTGCGCCGCCGGCTGTTCACGGGCGACCCGGGCCGGGCCCTGACCGCCGTGCTGGACGAGGCCGCGCTGCGCCGCTTCGTCGGCGGCCCCGAGCTGATCCGCGGCCAGCTCGACCATCTGGCGGAGCTCACCGAATCCGGCCGCGTGGAGCTGCGGATCATCCCGGTCGGCGGGCGCCCGTTCCCCCTCGCGCACGGGTTCACGATCCTGAGCTTCGCGAAGCGGGCCCTTTCCGACGTCGTCTACGTCGAGTTCCTCACCACCGCGCTTTACCTGGACAAGCCCACCGACGTCGCCGCCTACGCGGGCGCCTGGGACCGCCTGACCGCGGCGGCGCTGCCGCCGGACACCGGCCACGCCCTGCTCCGCGACCTGCGCGAACGCCTCTGATTCAGACCGTCGCCGGGTTCGCGGCCGTGCCCTCGGTGCTCAGCAGGACGACGGTGTCCGCAGGTCCGAGGGACAGGCTGGGCAGGGCCGCGCGCACGCCCGCAAGGGACGCCGCGCCGCACGGGCCCGCGGGAACGCCCAGGTCCGCCAGCTCGCGGGCGGCGACCGCGGCGTCCTCGTCCGCGACGCAGACGGCGGCGTCCACGCCCGAGCGCAGATACGGCCAGGCCAGTGCGGACGGCGTGGCGCAGTTCAGGCCCGCCATGGCCGTCGCCCCCGTCTCGACGGTGACCGGCCGGTCGCCGGCGAGGCTCGCCAGCACGCACGGCGCCGCGTCCGGCTCCACGGACAGCAGGGTCGGCGCGGACCCGCCGGACCGGTAGTGGATCACGGCGGCCTGGGCCAGCGACCCGACCCCCACCGGGACCGCCACGACGGTGGGCGCTCCGGCGCCGGCCGAGCGGAGCTGCCGGTCGATCTCGGTGAACAGCGTCGAGTAGCCCTCCACGATCCAGCCGGGCACGCGTTCGTATCCGGGCCAGCCCGTGTCCTGGACGAGCAGCGCCGACCCGTCCGATGCGGAGTGTTCGGCGGCTCGGCGCACCGCCTCGTCATAGGACGCGGCGACGCGGACGACCCGCGCGCCTTCAGCCTCGATCGCGGCGAGCGCGGCGGGATGGACGCCGTCCGGGACGAAGACGTCCGCCGTGGTGCCGAGCATCCGGGCCATCGCGGCGACGGCCCGTCCGTGGTTCCCGTCCGTCGCGGTGACCAGCCGGAACGCCCCGGCGCGCGCCCGGAGAACGCCGAGCGGGTCCCCGGCCGGGACGGTGATGCCGAGGCGGTCGCACAGCGCGCGGCAGACGCCCCACGACGCGCCGAGGATCTTGAACGCGGGCAGCCCGAGGCGCGACGACTCGTCCTTCACGAACACCCGGCCGGCGCCGAGGCCGGCGGCGAGGGCGGGCAGCTCGACCAGCGGCGTCGGGGCGTACCCGGGCAGCGACGCGTGGAAGACGGCGACCCCGCGGGGCGCGGGCGGGCACGTCCACTCCCTGGCGGCGGGGCGGGAGAACCAGGAGGTGCGAGAGGCGGGATAGGCGGGAGCGACCATGCGGCCACGCTTCCGCAGCGGACACCCGTCGGTCCAGCGAATGTTTTCGAGCAATAATCATCGACTGAACCGACGAATGGAGCCCGCCATGCTCGATCTGCACCGGCTCCGCCTGCTGCGCGAACTCAAACACCGCGGGACCCTCGCCGCCGTCGCCGAGGCGCTGTCCTACAGCCCGTCCTCGATCTCGCAGCAGCTGTCCGTCCTGGAGAAGGAGGCCGGGGTGCGGCTGCTGGAACCGGTCGGGCGCCGCGTCCGGCTGACCGCGCAGGCCGAGATCCTCGTCGCGCACACCGAGGCCGTGCTGGAACGCCTCGAACGCGCCGAGGCCGACCTCGCCGCGTCCCTGCGCGACATCACCGGGGTGCTCCGGGTCGCCGCGTTCCAGACCGCCGCGCTCGCCCTCGTCCCGGACGCCCTCACCGCGCTCCGCGACGCCCATCCCGGCCTGCGCGTCGAGGTCGCGCAGCGGGAGCCGGAGAGCGCGCTGCCCGCGCTGCTCGCCCGCGACTTCGACGTGGTCGTCACCGAGGAGTACCCGGGCGAGCCGCACCCCCGGCCGTCGGGCGTCGAGTACGAGGAACTGGGCGCGGACGAGATCCGGCTGGCCCTGCCCGCCGCCGTCCCGCCCGGCACGTCGCTCCCCGATCTCGCGGACGTGCCGTGGGTGATGGAGCCCGCCGGGACCGCCGCCCGCGCCTGGGCGACCCGGCTGTGCCGCGACGCCGGCTTCGAACCCGACGTCCGATTCGAGTCCAGCGACCTGCTGCTGCACCTGCGGCTCGTCGAGGGCGGGCACGCCGCCGCGCTGCTCCCCGGGCTCGTGTGGGCGGGCGGCCCGCCGACGGTCGCGCTGGCGCCGCTGCCCGCCGGGCGGCGCGTCCGGCGGCTGTTCACCGCCACCCGGCGCGGCGGCGGTGCGCACCCCGCCGTCCGCGCCTTCAGGAACGCGCTCGCGGGGGTACGAGACCCGCGAAAGCGGACTAGCCTGGAACGCGTGAAGAACGTGTCGCGCTACGGGAAGCTCGTGGCCCATGAGGGCCGCGGTGCAGAGCTCGCCGAGCTGCTGCTCGAAGCCGCCCGTGCGCTGACCGATGTGCCCGGCTGCCTGCTGTACCTCGTGAACCGCCAGGCCGGCGCCCCTGACACCGTCTGGGTGACGGAGGTCTGGCGCAGCCAGGACGACCTGGACGCCTCGATCGCGCAGGTACGCGGCAGCGAGGCCACCGCGAAGGCGATGGCGCTGGTCAGCGGCGCCGAGATGATCGAACTGGAGGCGCTCGGCGGCAAGGGCCTGGACGCGGCCCCTGCCACGCCGGCTCCCTGAGACTTCCGCACCCCGATCTCCGGAACGCTCCGCCTACGGGAGTTCTGCGGGTGACCCTCACCTTCGGATGGGTGTTCTCCCCGATGGCGATGAGTCCGTCCCTGCGGCAGAGTCATATCAGACGGCAGGGGACGAGCTTCCTCGCAGGAAGAAGGCACACGATGTCGAAGACGCCGCCCAATCCCTCACTGACCACCACCGACCTCGCCGAGATCCTCTTCAGCTCCGGCCTGCAGGCCTCCGACCATCCGAGCGCCGAGCGGGTCCGGACCGCCATCGAGGCCCTGTCGCGCACCTGCGGGGGCGACCCGTCCGCCTGCGCCGCGCGCGTCGCCCAGGAGGCCGGCGACCACCCCGACACCTTCGCCGTCCGGATGCGGTGGGCGCTCGACAGCGTCCACGACGCCTACGGCGACCTCACGACCGCTGCCTGACCGCCCCGCCGGGGGTTGACCGGACGCCCGTCCGGGAACCGCACCGGGAACAGGGAGGGATCCGATGCGCTCGACAGCGACGCGTTCGCGCTTCACCGAAAGGCGGGAGGACATCGTCCCCCGCACACTCCGCGACCTGATCGCCGCCGACGCCGCGCGGCCGGGCGACCGGGCCGACGACGACCGCCGGCGCCGCAGACGCCGGACCACGGCCGTCCGCCGCGTCACCTAGCGGCGTCCCGGCCCGGGGCCGGTCGCGTGTCGTAGCGAACTATGCTTCTCCGCGTGACCGAACAGCCGGCGGACGAGCAGGGCGCCCCCTCCGCGGGCGCGGGCCGCGAGTACCGGATCGGCGAGCTCGCCCGCGCCGCCGATGTCCCCGTCCGGACCCTGCGCTACTACCAGGAGCGCAAGCTGCTGCCCCCGCCGCGGCGCGCGGGCCGCATCGGCCTGTACTCCGAGGACCACCTCGCCCGCCTCCGCATGATCGGCAACCTGCTGGAGCGGGGCCACACGCTGGAGGGCATCCGCGAGCTGCTGTCGGCGTGGGAGCAGGGCCGCGACATCGGCACCGTCCTCGGCGTGGAGAAGGTGGCCACGGCCCCGTGGTCCAACGAGGTCCCCGTCACGATGACGCTGGACGAGCTGGCCGAGCTGTTCCCCGGCGAGGTCGATCCGGAGTCCGTCGAGCGGGCGCTGTCGTCCGGGGTCATCGAGATGGACGGCGACCGCGTCACGCACTGGAGCCGCCGCCAGCTGGAGGCGACCGTCACGCTGGTGCGCGCGGGGGTGCCGCTCGCGGAGGTGCTGTCGGCCGGGCGCAGGCTCCAGGAGAGCATGGACGAGCTGGCCGCGATGTTCGTCCGGATGATCGCCGACCATGTGATCGGCGACGTCCAGGACCAGGACCTCGGCGACCTCACCGAGACCCTCGCCCGGCTGCGGCCCGGCGCCCAGGTCACCGTGGAGGCCGGTTTCGCCCGCGCCATGGACCGGCAGGTCCGCGCCGCGATCGACCAGCTCCTCGGCCGCCTCACCACGCCGTAGCCACGGTTCGTGAACGTCTCGTCGCGTGTCGTGACGGTGACATGGCCCCGTTGATCATTACGGTGGGCGGATGCCCGCCGTCCTGCCGCGCATGCTGGCCGCCGCCGCCCTCACCGCCTGTGCGGTGCTGCCCGCCGCGCCCGCCGGGGCTTCGGAGACGCCGGTGTGCCGCTCGCCGAAGCATCCGATGCTCGCAAAGCGGCTCGGCCACCGGATCGCGAGCGCGCTGGAGGACCGCACCGGCATCGAATCGGTCGCCGTGTACGACCGGAAGCGCGGAGTCCGCTGCGGCGTCCTGGCCGGGCGGCACTACGACTCGGCGAGCGTCGTCAAGGCGACCATCCTCGCCGCCCTGCTGCGGAAGGCCGCCGAGGGGCACCGGCCGCTCAGCGCGGCCGAGAAGAATCTCGCCACCAAGATGATCACTCGGTCGGACAACCGGGCCGCGTCCGCGCTGTGGCGGTCCGTCGGCCGCGCCCGCATGGCCCGCTTCCTGAAACGGGCCGGGATGGCGCGCACCGTGCTCGACCCGGCCGGCCACTGGGGGCTCACCCAGATCACCGCCGCCGACCAGATCACGCTGCTGCGGCGCCTCACCGCGCACAACCGCCTGCTCACCGACAAGGCCCGCGCGTACGAGCTGGGCCTCATGCACCAGGTGATCGCGTCGCAGCGCTGGGGGACCACGGCCGGCACGCCCGCCGGAGTCGCCTGGCACGTCAAGAACGGCTGGCTGCCCCGGCGCGGCAAGGACTGGCGCGTGCACAGCATCGGCGCGTTCACCGGCCACGGCGAGAACTACCTGATCACCGTCCTCACCCAGGGCACCCCGACCATGGCGTACGGCGTCGAGACCATCGAGCGCGTCGCCCGCGCCGTGCACGGCGACCTCGCCCCCGGCACCCGCGCATCGATCCCCGGCGGCCTGCCGGACGGCGCGGCGGAGACCTCCGACGGCTCCGTCCCGGCCGGCGCCTGAGGGCCGCGCGGATGGACGACCGGCCCGGAACCGGCGGCGATACTGGGGGGATGGCCGACGACGAACGCTGGAAGGCGCGGTTCCGCGCCGCCCGGATCACCCTTCCCCGCTGGGCGCGCGACGCCCCGAACCGCAGCATCTACCGGTCCAACGCCACCGGAACCTGGGAGGTCTACGCCTGGGACCGCGAGACCGGCGACCGGCGGCAGGTGACCGACCGGCCCAACGGCACATGGATGGGCACCGTCGACCCCACCGGCGCATCGGTCTGGTGGTTCGCCGACACCGACGGCGACGAGTTCGGCGTCTGGCGGCGCGTCCCGTTCGGCGGCGGTGAGGACGCCGTGGCGGTCCCCGGCCTGGAGCCGTCCTACCCGGGAGGGCTGGCCCTCGGCGCGAGCGGGCTCGCGGTGGTCGGCCGCACCGGCGAGGACGGCAACACCGTCCACCTGTGCCGTCCCGGCTCCGCGCCCGAGGTTCTCTACCACCACGCGGAGGACGCGCACGTCGCCGCCCTCACCCGGGACGAGTCGCTCATCGCGATCGGGCACAGCGAGCACGGCGACAGCCGCCACATGGCGCTGCGCGTCGTCCGCCCGGACGGCTCCGCCGTCGCCGACCTGTGGGACGGCCCCGGCAAGGGCGTCTACGGCATGGGGTTCGCGCCCGTCCACGGCGACACCCGCCTGCTCGTCGGGCACGAGCGCCGCGGCCGCGACGAGACCCTCATCTGGGACCCGGTCGCCGGCACCGAGCAGGAGATCGTCCTCGACCTGCCCGGCGAGATCGGCGCCGGCTGGTACCCCGACGGGTCCGCGCTGCTGATCTCCCACAACCACGGGGCCCGCGACGAGCTGTACCGCTACGACCTCGGCGACGGGTCGCTCACCCGCATCGACACGCCGCGCGGCGTCATCGGCGGCGCCGCCGTCGGGCCGGACGGGACGATCGAGTTCTCCTGGTCGTCGGCCGCCGAACCGCCGGTGATCCGCTCCACGTCCGGCGCGGTCGTGCTCACCCCGCCCGGCCCGGCCGCCCCGCCGTCCGTCCCCGTCGAGGACGCCTGGGTCGACGGCCCCGGCGGGCGCATCCACGCGCTGGTCAGCAAGCCGGACGGCGACCACCCCCACCCGACCGTGTTCGACGTCCACGGCGGCCCGACCGCGCAGGACGACGACTCGTTCGCCCCGGCCGCGGCCGCGTGGGTCGACCACGGCTTCGCCGTCGTCCGGGTGAACTACCGCGGCTCCACCGGCTACGGCTCGCAGTGGCGCGACGCCATCGAAGGACGGGTCGGGCTCACCGAACTGGAGGACATCAAGGCCGTCCGCGACTGGGCCGTCTCCAGCGGCCTCACCGACCCGGACCGGCTCGTGCTGACCGGCGGCTCGTGGGGCGGGTACCTCACCCTCCTCGGCATCGGCACCCAGCCGGACGACTGGAGCGTCGCGGTCGCCTCCGTCCCCGTGGCCGACTACGTCGCCGCCTACGAGGACGAGATGGAGGGCCTCCAGGCGTTCGACCGCTCGCTGTTCGGCGGCTCCCCCGACGAGGTCCCGGAGCGGTACCGCGAGTCGTCGCCGATCACCTACGTCGAGAAGGTGAAGGCGCCGGTGCTGATCCTGGCCGGCGAGAACGACCCGCGCTGCCCCATCCGGCAGATCGACAACTATCTCGCCCGCCTCTCCGAGCTGGGCCTGCCGCACGAGACGTACCGCTACGACGCGGGCCACGGCTCCCTCGTCGTCGAGGAACGCATCACCCAGATGTCCGCCGAAATGGACTTTGCCAGGAAACATCTGGGTATGTCATAACGCAGTCGCGGGGGCGGGCGTCGCCCCGCCCGCCCCCGCGTTTACAAGATCGAAGACCCGGGCATCCCTCCGATCGGCCGCCACCAGGCGTGCCAGCATGCGAGCCGGTGACCGACCGGCGGCCCCCCGGCGCGGCGGCGCGCTCGACCGCCGCTCTCCGCGCGGAGAGCCGAACCGGGGGGATCGCATGAACCGGCCGCACACCGTCCGCACGTCCACGCCCGCATCCGCGCCTACGCCGCCTTGCCCGCGCGCGCGCCGAAAACCCGCGTCCGCCGCGCTGACCACGCTGCTCGCGACCGCCGCCGCGCTCGTCGCGACCGCCCCGCCCCCGGCCCGCGCGGCCGAGGACCCGCGTCCAGGGACGGGCCCGCATCCGCTCTCCCCTCTCGGCGTGAACGTGCCGGGAACGCTGGCGGGCCTCGCACCGTCCGCCGCGGACGCCCTCCTGCCCGCCGCCACGCCCACCCCGGGACGCCCGCCGGACGACCCGGCGGCGGCATCGTCCGACCACATCACACCCGCGCCGGCCGCCGCACCTCACTCCACACCGGCGCCGACCCCGCCCACGTCCACCACCTCCGAGAACCCGATCTCGCTCGGCGCGCATCCGACCGCACCCGCGGCCACGGGCGGCGAAGCGGGCGCACGTCTTCCGACGACCGGCGCGGTCGCCGGGGTCCTCACGGGCGCGGTGCTGCCGGAACTGCCGAAATCGGTGCGGCTGCAGCAGGAGACCGCCGCCCTCCTGCTTGAGGCCGGCGGGATCAGGTGGCGGTCGACCGGGCACTGCTCGGACCGCACGCGGACGACCTGCACGTCCTTCGACGGCCTGCGCTGGGGGACGTTGAAGGGACTGCTCGACTTCCGGGCCGAGAGCGGCTGCCCGATCACGGTGACGGGCGGGACGGAGCGCGGGCACTCGGGCGGCCCCCGCAGCCACGGCACCGGCTACAAGCTCGACATCGCGACGAGCCGCTGCGTGGACACGGCGATCAGGCGCTACCCGTACCAGGGGGTGCGGGGCGACGGGGCGCGGCTGTACCGGTCACCGGACGGCACCGTGTTCGCCCGCGAGAAGGACCACTGGGACATCACCTTCCGCTAGGCGCGGAGAGAGCGGAGAGAACAGAGTCGGCGGCACTGCCAGGTTGTCGATTGCGTGTTCGATTATGGTGACGTAATGTATCCACCATGCCACAGTCCGCATCTCTTTATACCGCCGGCGGCGCCCCCACCGCCATGCGGAACATTGCGGAAGCTGCGGACGAGACGACAGTTACTGCCGGTGCGCGGCGGTTTCGCGGGAAGAACAAGGGTCCGGCGTGGAAGCGCCCAGCGGACGGTCCGGTGACGGTGGTGCGGTTGCGGCTGACGCCGGACCCGGCGGCCCGGCACCGGCTGGAGGGATTGTTCGGAGCGGCTTGGAAGCTGAAGAAAGCGCTTAAGCACGATGCTCGCTCGCGCGCCTTGGCCTATGAGGCCGCGCACCGTCGCCGCCGGAACCCCGGCAGAGCCAAGCTGTGGCGGACACGGCTCGGGTTGTCGCGGGATGCGCTGGAGCGCGCTGCCTACCGGCATCTGGACGCCTCACGTCATCTCAAGCATCACCTGTCGAAGGCCGTGGCCATGCATCTGGCCGACGAGGTGTGGACCGGTGTGGAGCGACACCTGTTCCCCGACGCGTCCGGCCGCCGACACGGCGTGCCCAAGGTCGGGTCGTGGTGGGAGTTCACCCGCATCCCCGGGCGGGCCCGCTCGCACACCACGGCCCGCAAATGGGAGACGTTCCGGCTGCACGGCACCCTGTCCGGTCACCTGGCCGGTCACGCCGCCCCCGGCTTGCCCGACGGCGTCTCGCCGCGGCAGGCGGCCGAGTCGGCGCCGGGGACGGGTGTGCTGGCTCAGCCGCGCACAATGCCGGTGCCGCCTCCACCCCGTAGCCGAGGTCGGGGGAAAGGCGTGTGGTGGGAGTATGACGGGGCGTTGACGGTGGTGTACGGGGGTGGTCCGGACGGGCGTCGCGGGGATCTTGTGGTGCCGGTTCGGCTCCCTCAAGGGGCGGGCCAGTGGCCACATCTGCTCCACACACTGGCTGATCCGCAGGCGTGGCACAAGGTGGACCTGGTACGCCGCCGTGACCCGGCCGAACCCGGCGGCTGGGCCTACGAGGCCCACCTCATGGTCCTCAAGCCCGCCTTTGTCCCTGCCTCGACGGCCGCACGGCGGGCCACCGCACCGACCGGTCGCCGGGGTGGGGTGGACGGCAATGTCTCCAACCTGGCGGTGGTGTCGGTCCCGGCCGGGCAGGCGCCTGCGGACCCGATACCCGGGGAGCCGGCCAGGCCCGAACGGGCCGCCGCTGCGCCAACACGGACGACCGAGGCGTCGCCGGATGCAGCGGTGATCTCGTCAAAGGTCACCATGTCCGACGCCGAGCAGACCCGTATCGCCCGGCGGGAGCGCAAGCGGCGGGGGCGGCAGCGGGCGCTTGAAAGATCGCGCCGCGCGTCCAACGCCGCCCAGTACGGGCTCAGCAAACGCCAACGCAAACGCCAGCGCCGCCGCCAGGCCACCGGGCTCCCACCCCGGCAGGTGCCGGTGCCGGGCGGGCCGCGCCTGCTCCGTGCCGACGGCAAACCCCGCCGCTCCTATCGCCGCGACACCGTGTCGAAGACCTACTTGCGACTGCGCGTCCGGCAGGCGGTCGCCGACCAACGCGCCGCTCAGTCCCGAAAGACCCGGGCGCGGCATTCCGCAGGCGGCATCGTGGCGGTACACGGCCCGAGCCTGGTGATCGAAGACTGCGACATCAGCGGGTGGTTCCGGTTGTGGGGACGGGCGTGCGCCCGCTTCACCCCCGGCATGCTCATCACCGCCCTCGAACACGAGTGCCGCGCAGCCGGCGGACGGCTGGTACGCGCGTCCACCCGCACCACCGCACTGTCCCAACACTGCCCCTGCGGGCGACGCGTCCCCAAACACCTGGGCATGCGCACCCACCGCTGCCGGACCGAGGACGGCGGATGCGGGCTGACCGGCGATCGAGACCTCATCGCCGCAGCGCTCGCCGCATTCGTCCATTTTCAAGATCCTGATGACCCGTCCACCGCCCGGGTGGACTACACGCTGTCCCGCCGTGTGCTGTGCACGGCCGGGCCGGGGCTGCCTGGAGCCCTGTCCGAGTCAACCGCGCTCATCCCTACTACCGGTGCGTCCGGCGCAGGGACCGGGAACGCGGCAGCCATCCACCACACCCGGCGCCGTCGCCGCAGTCCGCGGCCGCGGGAACGCAGGCAGGTGGCCTCTGCTCGGCGAAACCGGATCAGTACGGTGTCGACCCCGGATGAACCATGCCCGCCCACCACGGCCGGGACCACGGTCACGCCGGACAGACACCGACCACGAACCCGGCTGTTCAACAGACCCCCACCACAGGACTTGTCGAACAGGCCTTAGGCGCGGACCTCGCGGATGATGCCGACGAGCTCACGGGTGACCGACTTGAAGCCGGGCAGGCGGGACATGGAGACCATCCGGTTGACCAGCGGGACGGTCCGCTCGACGAGGAGGTACGTCTTGCGGCAGCCGGGGGAGCTGTCGTGCACCCAGTACAGCACGATGCCCATCGAGTAGATCCACAGCAGCTCGGGCAGCTCCTTGCGGAACTCCTTGTCGATCTTCAGGTCGGAGCCCTCGACGACCTCGCGGTAGATCGCGACCGCGGAGTCGCGGGCGGGGCCGGACTCGGCGCTGAACGGGTTGAGCGGGCTGGTGGGCTCGGCGGCGAACTTGAAGAACTTCCCGGCGAACTCGTGGTAGGGGACCATCGTGTCGACGCGGGCCTTCAGCACGCCGAGGAGGCGGGGCGCGAACGCGGTCTCGGCGTCGAGGACGGCGCGGCAGGCGGCGAGGTGCTCGTCCTGCAGCTCGTCGTAGTACGCCTGGATCAGTTCTTCCTTGGACCCGTAGTAGTAGTAGGCGTTGCCGACCGAGACCCCGGCCTCCTTGGCGATCGCGCGCATCGTCGTCGCCTCGTAGCCGCGCTCCCGGAACAGCCGCAGCGCGGTCTGGACGATCAGGGCACGCGTCTGCTCGGACTTCACCGCCTTCGTCTCGGTCACGCATGCCACCCTACGGCCCCGATCGGACGTCCTGCAGGTGCCGTGATCGCCGTCAGGGGGTGAGTTCGGCGGCGACGAGCTCGGCGATCTGGGCGGTGTTGAGCGCGGCGCCCTTGCGCAGGTTGTCGCCGCACAGGAACAGGTCGAGCCCGCGCGGGTCGTCGAGGGAGCGGCGGACCCGGCCCGCCCAGGTCGGATCGGTGCCGACGGCGTCGGACGGGGTCGGGAACTCCAGCATCTCCGGGTCGTCGCAGAGCACGACGCCGGGCGAGCGGGCCAGCACGCCCTGCGCCTCGCGCTGGTCGACGCGCTCGCCGAACACCGCGTGCACGGCCACCGAGTGCGCGGTGACGACCGGGACCCGCACGCAGGTCGCCGCCACCTTCAGCTCCGGCAGGCCGAGGACCTTGCGGCACTCGTCCCGGATGCGCAGCTCCTCGGAGCCCCAGCCGTCCGCGCCGGGGCCGCTGGTCCACGGGACGACGTTGAGCGCGAGCGGCGCGGGGAACGGGCCGAGGTCGCCGACCACGCCGCGCACGTCCCCGGCGCGGTGGCCGAGCGCGCGGTCGCCGCCGACCTTCTCCAGCTGCGCGTACAGCGTGTCGACGCCGTCCCGGCCGGCGCCGGACGCGGCCTGGTAGGACGCGACGACCAGCTCCCGCAGCCCGTACCGCTCGTGCAGCGCGCCCAGCGCCACGATCATCGCCAGCGTGGTGCAGCCGGGGCCCGCGAGGACGCCGCGCGGGCGGTCGCGGACCAGGCCCGGGTTCACCTCCGGGACGATCAGCGGGACGTCCCGCCGCGCCCGGAACGCCGGGGAGGCGTCCACGGCGACGGCGCCCCGCGCGACGGCGACCGGCGCCCATTCGGCGGCGGCGCGGGCCGGGACCGCGAACACCGCGATGTCGGCGCCGTCGAAAACCTCGGGGGTGAGCGCGACGACCTCCGTCTCCTCGCCGCGCACCCGGAGCGTCCGTCCGGCCGACCCGGGCGTGGCGGCCAGCCGGATCTCCCCGTACACGTCGCGGCGGGTCGACAGCAGGTCCAGCAGGACGGCGCCGACCGCTCCGGTCGCGCCGGCCACGGCCAGCGTGGGCGCCCGCCGCCCGTCGCGTCCGGTCCTCGGCCCGGCGGTCGAGCCCATGGTCGCCCCTCACCCTCTCGTCGGTCGGGTCGTCCGCTGCGCGCGCCCCCGCTCCGTGTGAACTTCCGCGGGGCGCGGCCGGTTCCCGCACGAGGGTGCCACGGCCCGGCGCGCGCGACTGCGGCACGCGCCTCAGAAGCGCGGCGGGCGGGGCGGAAACGACGGCGCGGGCCGCACGGAACGTCCGTGCGGCCCGCGGCCCGCGGCCCGCGGCCAGCGTCGGGAAGGGCCGGGCGTCGGGAAGGGCCGGGCGTCGGGAAGGGCCGGGTCAGCGGCCGGTGCCGCCGTAGACGACGGCCTCGACCTGGTCGACGTCGAGGTCGAAGGCGTGGTGCGCGGCGGCGACCGCGGTGTCCACGTCGTCCTGGGCGACCACGACGGAGATCCGGATCTCCGAGGTGGAGATCATCTCGATGTTCACCCCGGCGTCGGCGATCGCGGCGAAGAACGTCGCGGTCACGCCCGGGTGCGAGCGCATCCCGGCGCCGATCAGCGACACCTTGCCGATCCGGTCGTCGTAGCGCAGCGACTCGAACCCGATCCGCTCCTTCAGCTTGTTCAGCGCGGTCAGCGCGGACTGCCCGTCGCTGGCCGGCAGCGTGAAGGAGATGTCGGTGCGCCCGGTGGACGCCGCCGACACGTTCTGCACGATCATGTCGATGTTGATCTCGGCCTCGGACAGCACCGTGAAGATCGTCGCCGCCTCACCGACCTTGTCGGGCACCCCGACCACGGTGATCTTGGCTTCGCTCCGGTCGTGCGCGACCCCGGAGATGATCGCCTGCTCCATGTCCTGTCCTTCGATCTCGCTGCTGTCGACGACCCACGTCCCCTCCTTCTGGGAGAACGAGGACCGCACGTGGATCGGGATGTTGTACCGGCGCGCGTACTCCACGCAGCGCAGGTGCAGGATCTTCGCACCGGTCGCCGCCATCTCCAGCATCTCCTCGTAGGAGATCTTGGGGATCTTGCGGGCGGCCGGGACGATGCGCGGGTCGGCGGTGAAGACCCCGTCGACGTCGGAGTAGATCTCGCAGACGTCGGCGTCCAGCGCCGCCGCGAGGGCCACCGCCGTGGTGTCGGAGCCGCCGCGGCCGAGCGTGGTGATGTCCTTGGTGCCCTGCGAGACGCCCTGGAAGCCGGCCACGATGCAGACCGCGTTCTCGTCGAGCGCGCTGCGGATCCGCCCCGGCGTCACGTCGATGATCTTCGCTTTCCCGTGGGTGCCGTCGGTGATGACCCCCGCCTGGGAGCCGGTGAACGAGCGGGCCTCGTGGCCCAGGTTCGCGATGGCCATGGCCAGCAGCGCCATCGACATCCGCTCGCCGGCGGTGAGCAGCATGTCCAGCTCACGGGCCGGCGGCAGGGGGCTGACCTGCTTGGCCATATCGATGAGGTCATCCGTCGTGTCGCCCATGGCGGAGACCACGACGACGACGTCGTTCCCCGCCTTCTTCGTCGCGACGATGCGCTGGGCGACCCGCTTGACGCACTCGGCGTCTGCGACGGAGGAGCCACCGTACTTCTGCACGACAAGGGCCACGGGTGGGCGCTCCTCGGATCGGGGTCAGGCGTTCTGACCGTCGAGTCTACCGAGGGGGCGCCAATGGATTACGAGCAGGTAACTGCGCACGGGCTGTTCGCCGGCCGCAAGGACCGGCTGAACGACGACCTGCTGGAGTTCTTCACGTCCTGACCGCGGCCGTCTCGGGCAGCAGCGCCTCGGCCAGGCGGCGCCAGTACGGCATCGCCGTCCGGCCGGGATCCCCGCCGATGACCTGGACGCCGACATGGTCGGCACCGGCGTGCAGGTGGGCGTGCAGCTTGGCGGTGATGGTGTCCAGGTCGCCCCAGACCACCAGGTCGTCGACGAGGCGGTCGCTGCCGCGGCCGTTGTCGATGTCGGCCTCGGTGTAGCCGAGACGGAGGAACTTGGCGATGTTGTACTTCTCCGTGAAGTAGCCGTGCAGGTGCTCGCGGGCGATCTCGCGGGCCCGGCCCGCGTCGCTCTCGAAGAGGACCGCCTGCTCCACCCCCAGGAACGGGCCGTCGCCGAGCACCTCCCGCGCCTGCGCCGTGTGCCGCACCGTCACGTGGTACGTGTGGGCGCCCGCGGCGCGGTCGCGCCCCACGGCCAGCATCTTCGGCCCGTACGCCGCCACGATGCGGCGCACCGGCGTCCGCGGCGCGGGGTTCGCGTTGGTCGTCGCGTCCATCTCGTCGAGGTAGCCGTTCATCGCCCGCAGGGGCGACGTGCCGGGCTGCTGCGGCTCCCCGCCGAGGCCGAGGCCGAGCACGTGGCGGCCGGGGTAGGCGTCGGCCAGCAGCACCGCCGCACCCTGGGTCCAGCGCGGTCCCCGCGCCGGGATCCGCGCGATGCCGTTGACGACCTTGATGCGCCCGGTGGACGCCAGCAGGAAACCGGCGTGGGTCATGGCCTCGCGGCCGTCCCGTTCCGGGATCCAGATCGCCGGCCAGCCGAGTTCCTCCAGCTCCTGGACGGACTCGCGGATCGCGGCCGCCGGCTGCTCCTCGAAGTCGAACGTCCAGATCCCGAAGCGTCCGAGGTCCGTTCCGTCGATGGCGCCCATGCCGTCCTCCCGGTCGGTCGTTCATGTCGATGATTCGAAGTATCGCAGAATCTCGATATGAGATGCAAGCGGGCGCGGCGGCCTTCCGGCGGAGGGATCTAGAGCGAGCGGCCGAGTGCGGCGACGAACCAGGCGATGCGTTCCTCGTCGCGCTTGTAGTGCGTCCACTTCCCGACCCGGGTGGACCGGACGAGCCCGGCGCGCTCCAGCGCGGCCATGTACGCCGAGACCGTCGACTGCGCGAGCCCGACCTTGGCCTGGATGTGGCTGACGCAGATCCCGACCTCGACCGGGTCGGCGATCGCCTCCTCGACCGGGAAATGGCGCTCCGGTTCCCGCAGCCACCGCAGCAGCTGGAGGCGCACCGGGTTGGCCAGCGCCTTCATGACGTCCAGCAGCTCGGCTGCGACGTCTTCCGAGGGGTCCGCGTTCTTCGTCGTCATCATGGCTCTCCGGACCGAGTCTACCGCGACGTTTCGCAGAACATCGATATGACCTCAGGACGCGGCGTCCGCCAGCTCGGCCAGCACCTCCGAGACGGTGACCGGGTGCAGGTCGCCGAACGGCCGCCGCCCCTCGCGGCTCGCCCGGTCGCCGGTCTCGGGGCGCTCGTCGAGCCAGATGACCTCCAGCCGCTGACCATCGGCCAGGTTCGGGTCGATGCTGAGCCCCGGATCCAGGTGGACGTTGACGTACAGGCCGCCGGGCACCGCGCGGTACATGCTGTGCTGGATGCCGGCGTCCATGGGGCCGCCGCGCCGCCAGCCGCGCCGCTCCAGGCCCAGTACGGCGGTGGGCGCGACGACGGTGCCCTCGCACCTCTCCAGCCGGCGGGCGGCGCGCTCGTCCTCGGTCAGCGTGTGCACCGCCCGCCCGAGCTGCGGGAACGGCTGCAAGACCGCGTAGTCGGCGAACAGCTCCGACCACGCCCCGCGCGCCTCGCCCAGCTCCAGAGGGTGCGGGATGCCGACGCCCGCCGACTCCGGCAGCGTCAGCACGTCGTCGCCGGCGTCGGCGAACGTCCGGTCCTCCGCCACGCGGAACGCCGTCGCCTTCCCGCCGTCCTCGGCGATCCACACAAGCCGCCGCGCGATGTGCCAGATCAGCGGATGCTCCACGAACAGGCGGCGGAACTCCGCGACCGCCCAGCGGCGACGCGTCACCATCGCCGTCTCCAGGCGGTGGATCTGGTCGGCGGCGACCGTCCGCACGTCCTTCTTCAACGCGGCGAACCGCTGGTACGCGGCGGGCGCCAGGTCGGGGTCGTCCTTGGCGCCCGGCTTGGGCAGGGTCTTGCGGCGGGCGCCGTCCTCGTCGGACACCTGCGGCCTGAGCTGCTCGTCGAACCCGACGACGAAACGGCGCGGCCCGTAGTCCAGGACGAGCCCGCCGCCCGCGTCCAGGCCGAAGTCGGGGACCAGCCGGTCGCCCAGCTGCTCCGGCGTCAGCCCCAGCCCGTCCGCGACCTCCTTGATCTTGTCCTGCGCCCGCGCCCTGAGGCCCTTGAACTTCACCTTCTGCGCGATGCCGTGCAGATGCATCAGCGCCACGTCCGTGCCGATCGCCGCGAGGACGTCCAGGCCGGCGACCGCCTTGGCGTGGCCGCCGTCCCCCGGCCACGCGCGGATCAGCGGCGTCAGCCTCCGGACGGTGTCGTCGTCGCCGAACCATCCCAGTTGCGCCAGCGCCCAGCCGTCCTTCGCCGGTGCCTCGCCCCGCTGCCACTGCTCGAACAGCGCCCACGCGAACTCCGCCAGCGACTCCGGATCGCACGCCTCCTTGACGATCCCGACGCCCGCGTACACCTCGTCGTTGCTGGACATCGCCAGCATCGTCAGCACGTGCCGGACGGCCGTGACGGGCAGCGCGTCATCGCGTCCGCGGAGCCTGATCTGCGGCAGAGACTCCGGGACGGCCCACTCGCCCACCACCGGAATGCGTTTCGGTAGGAGTTCCAGCGGATCCACCATGACGGCCGGTCGCAGGGCGTCCGCCACATCGTCGCCGTGCGCGCGCGCCGCCGCCTTGATGATCTCGTCGTCCCCGTGCTTCTCCGCCACCAGCCGCAGCGCGCTCTCGGCCTCTCGCCGCGCCGGGCCGGGCTTGCCCAACGCGGCAGGGACCAGCAGCGGCACCGCGTCCACGCCGTGCCGGCCGAACCAGGCGAGCGCTGTCTTGCGGCCCCGCTTCGGCCTGGCCAGGAACGCGGCCATCAACCGCGCCATTCCGGCGTCCAGGAACGGCAGCGCCCGGTCGGCCAGCCCCGCCGGGTCCTCCTCCGCCACCCGCAGCGCGACCGGCAGCGCGTCCACCCCGAACCGGGCCACGACCTGCCGCAGCCACATCTCGGCCTCCCACAGCTGCGGCTTCCAGCCCGCCAGCCACGGCCGGACCTTCTCCACCGGCCCGTACGTGAGGACACCGAGCCCGTACCCGTGAGCGCGGCCACCGCGGAACTCCTCGACCAGCGCGTCCCAGTCGTCACCCGCCGGGACGCGGTGCCGCTCGTCGGTCCTCGCCCACTCCTCCTGCTCGCCCGGCTCCCACCGCATCGCGGTGTCGGCGGGCGGCACGAGGCCCTCGACGACGACGGACTTCGCCGCCTTGACGTCCCGCAGCCACGGCGGATCGGCCAGCGGGCCCGGCAGCGCGTCCACCGGAGCGTCCGGCAGCCGTCCGTCGTCCGCCACCGCCACACCGGCCGCCGCCGCCAGTTCGGGATGGGACCGCACGTGGCCCGCCAGCAGGTCGGCGAGATGCGGGGCGTCCGCGGCGGCCGGCTCCAGCAGCCGCAGCGCCCGCGCGGGGAACCGCTTCATCGCCGCGAGCAGCGCGGGCCGCACATGCTTCTGGTCCGCGCGGTCGACCAGCGACTGGAACGCCTCGTCGCCCGGCACGATCGCGAGCATCTCCAGGATCAGCTTCCGGAGGTCGGTGTCCCACTCGTTCGCGTCGAACGCCTCGGCGAACAGCGGCACGGTCGCCGCACCCACCCCGTCCAGCATCGTCACCAGGCACGACCGGTTCCACATGAACGGGAAGGCGAGCCCGTACGTGCCGAGCGTCTCCGCATGGCTCGCCGACCCCAACGCGCAGTGCAGCATCCACAGGAAGACTCCCTCGTGGTGCAGATCGGGCGGCGCGGCGCAGCACTCGTCCACCCAGTCGAGCCGCGACGGCACCAGGAACGACACCGCCGCCCGCTGCGTCGCCGTACGCCGGCACCGCGCGAGACCGTCCACCGCCTCCGCGTACTCGGCCTCGCCGGCGACGGCCAGCAGCCCCCGCAGCCGCGCACCGATCCTCCACGCCGGCGTCGCCGCGACCGACCTGCCGGGCCGCCCCGCCTTCGCCTCCGCGACCCGGACGCCGGGGAAACCCCAGCCGATCCCGCTCAGCTCGGCGAACGCGCACGCCGCGAACGGCAGCCCGTGCTCGGTCGCCCACACGTCCGCCAGCGGCGCCGCGAGCTTCTCGACGGTGTGCTCCCACCGCGCGTCCTCGATCAGCAACGCGGCGACCACGGCCGCCCCCAGCGGGCTCACGGCGCCGGCCAGGTGCTCCTTCGCCGCGGCGGCCAGTTCCGGGTCCACATCGTCCCGCTCACCGAGCGGCTGCTTCGCCTCCAGCGCCCGGACCCGCTCCCGCACGTCCTCGGCGGCGCCCCGGTCGACCTTGATCGCCGGACCCGGCCGCCCGCCGCGCCGCGGGAACATCCGGCGCCGCCACGCGTCCGGAAGAACCAGGGCGTCCTCGTCCGAACCGGGAAGATCATCCATACCGCCCCACCGTAGGGCAGCCCTGCGACACCCGCCGCCCGTTCCGACGCCTCCGGCCCGGCGCCGCCGCGGGGCAGGGCGCCGATCATGGGCGGGCAGACTGGCGGCATGGAGTTCCTGTGCTACCACCGCGACCGGCCCGGCTCCCTGCCGCTGCGCGAGCAGCTGGGGGAGGCGCACTGGTCGTACATGGACCGGTTCGCGGCGCGGATGATCGCCCGCGGCCCGACCTTCGCCGGCGACGGCGAGACCCCCACCGGCAGCCTGCACATCGTCGACCTGCCCGACCCCACCGCCGCCCGCGCGTTCGCCTTCGACGAGCCCAACTACCAGGCCGGCGTGTACCGGGACGTGCTGCTGCGCCGCTGGCGCAACACGCTGGGACGCACCATGTGGGACTTCCCCGGCGGCCGCACCGGCGGCGACCGGTACCTGGTCCTCGGCCTCGGCACCGGAGAGGCCGCCGACCTGACGGCACCGACCGCCATCGACACGCTCATCGCCTACGGGCCGCTGCTGTCCGACGACGGCACCGCCTGGCTGGGCACGGCCGCCCTCATCCAGGCGCCGGACCCGGACGCGGCACGCGCCGTCCTGACCCCGGACCGGTACGCCGCCATTGACGTCCATCCCTGGGAGTTCGGCGGACGGCGGTAACCGCTACTGGGCGACCGCCGCCTCCTGCGCCACGGCCAGGCGGTCGTTGGCGACGTAGGCGTGCAGGGCGCGCAGCGACGCGCCC
Source organism: Actinomadura napierensis (assembly GCF_039529375.1). Taxonomy (NCBI): domain Bacteria; kingdom Bacillati; phylum Actinomycetota; class Actinomycetes; order Streptosporangiales; family Thermomonosporaceae; genus Actinomadura; species Actinomadura napierensis. Next base: position 58,709 of record NZ_BAAAMR010000008.1, on the reverse strand, counting down.
GCATGGTTGCCCCAGTGGTTGAAGTAGGAGTACTGCCACCACCACAGCGCCTCGAGAGGACGGTCCTGGTTGTAGTGGCGCAGCCCGTGGACGAGGTCGCTGGCGACGTCGACCAGGTCGTCCGACAGGCGGTAGGCCGTGGGCTCGGTGTCCTTGTACGGGTCGAACACCTCGACGTACTCGTCCAGGTCGCCGAGCCGCTCGGAAAGGCCCGTGCGGACCGCGTCGAGATCGGGGTCGTCGCCGATCTCCGGCTCCCAGTTGTCCGGCAGGATCACGTCGGCGCTGGCGCCGAGCTGCGCGCCCGCCAGGATGACCTGCGAGACCTCCAGCAGCAGCAGCGGGATCGTGTGAGCCCCGCCGTCGCCGCGTGCCACGGCCTCCAGGCCGTTCAGGTAGTTGTCGACATGGCACGCGACCCGTTCGGCGAGCGCGTTCCAGTCCTGCGGGCTGTTGGCGTCAGACATCGAGCAGCCTCCGTCCTTCGAATGCGCGTCCCAGGGTCACCTCGTCGGCGTACTCCAGGTCACCGCCGACCGGCAGGCCGCTGGCGAGCCGGGTGACGGTGAGGCCCATGGGCTTGACCAGGCGGGCGAGGTAGGTCGCGGTCGCCTCGCCCTCCAGGTTCGGGTCGGTCGCGAGGATCAGCTCCGTGATCGTGCCGTCCGCGAGCCGCTGCATCAGCTCGCGGATCCGCAGGTCGTCGGGGCCGACGCCCTCGATCGGGCTGATCGCGCCGCCGAGCACGTGGTAGCGGCCGCGGAACTCGCGGGTCTTCTCGATCGCGACGACGTCCTTGGACTCCTCGACCACGCAGATGACCGACGGGTCGCGGCGCGCGTCGCGGCAGATCCGGCACTCCTCCTCTTCCGCGACGTTCCCGCACGTCCGGCAGAAGCGGACCTTGTCCTTGACCTCCTTGAGCGCCTTGCCGAGGCGCTCGACGTCGGCCGGATCGGCGGCGAGGAGGTGGAAGGCGATCCGCTGCGCGCTCTTGGGGCCGACGCCGGGCAGCCTGCCCAGCTCGTCGATGAGGTTCTGGACCACCCCTTCGTACAACGGACCACTCCTTTCGTCTTGACGGTCGTTCGCCGGTCAGCCGCCGAGGCCGGGGAAGCCGCCGGGAATGCCCTCGCCCGAAGCGCCACCGCCGCCGAGACCGGGAATGCCGCCTCCGCCGCCGAGGCCCGCGGCGAGCGGTCCCATCTTCTCCTGCTGCAGCTCGGCCGCCTCCCGGGCCGCGTCGCGGATCGCGGCGAGCACCAGGTCGGCGATGGTCTCGGCGGTGTCGGCCGGGTCGTCGGCGTCGATCGCCTTCGGGTCGATCGCCAGCCCCGTGACCTCGCCCTGGCCGTTGACCGTCGCGGTGACGAGCCCGCCGCCGGCGGTGCCTTTCACCTCCGCCTCCGCCAGCTCGCGCTGCGCGGCGAACAGCTGCTCCTGCATGGCCTGCGCCTGCTGCAGCAGCTCCTGCATGTTCAACTGACCACCGGGTTCCACGGTGCACCCCTCTTCTCGGCCCCGCGGAGGGCCTGCTCTCTCGCGACCGCGCCGACCACCGGACGTCCGTCCCCCGAGACTACGGGGTCCCACCGAGATCCCGTAAGTGCGGCCCACCCCATGTCCCCACTCCACCCAACAGCCGCCGGGCGGCTGGAGCGGTGGGCGTCGTGGTGGCGGACGCGTCCGCAGGCCGTGCGCGTTCACTGCTCCCTGCCGGGACGCGGTGGCGGCGGCCGAGCGGGTGGACGCGATACTCGAACAGCGGATGTATCCCGGCACGTTCCGGGGGCTCAGGCGGCGCTGCGGAAGGGGCGAACGTGACTGGCGATGGTGTGCCTGGCGGCTCGGGTGTGGGTGGGGTGCTGCGGTTGGGCACGCGGACTTCGCCGCTGGCGATGGTGCAGGCTCGCGGTGTGGCGGCCCGGTTGCAGGAACTGGCGGACGTGACCGTGGAGGTGGTCGGCATCCAGACCGGCGGGGACCGACATAAGGGACACCTAGGCGAGTTGGGCGGCAAGGGCGCGTTCATGCGGGAGATCGACCGGGCGCTGCTGGCCGGCCGGGTCGATATCGCGGTGCATTGCCTCAAGGACGTGCCCGGCGACGTCCCCCGGCCGGACGGGCTGGTGTTCGCCGCGTACGTCGCGCGTGACGACGTCGCCGACGTGATGCTGTTCCCGGCGGCGGGCAAGGTCCAGTGCCTGGCCGATCTCGCCCCGGGGGCGCGCGTGGGGACGTCGGCGGTGCGGCGGCGCGCCCAGCTCGGACGGATCCGGCCCGATCTGCGGATCGAGTACCTGCGCGGGAACGTGAACTCGCGGCTGGGACGGCTGGACGCGGGCGAAGAGTTCGACGCCATCGTGCTGGCGCGGGCGGGCCTGACGCGGCTGGGGATCGAGCGGCCGGGCGAGGCCCTCGACATCCTTCCCGCCGTCGGGTCGGGAGTGCTGGCGGTGGACTGCCGCGCCGACTCCGATGCCGTGGAACTGGTGCGGCTACTGGATCACCAGGAGACCCGGCGGTGCGTCAGCGCCGAACGCGCGATGCTGCACGGCCTCCAGGGACACTGCAACAGTCCGATCGCCGGGCACGCCCGGATCGAGCGGGACGGGCGACTGAGCCTGCGCGGAATGGTGTTCACCCAGGACGGCTCGCGGTTCGTCCACTCAGAGGAGCGGTCCCCGGTGGAGCAGGGCGAGGATCTCGGCGCTCGCGTGGCCGGCGATCTCCTGCGCAAGGGCGCCCGCGACCTGATCGGGAGCGTTCCGAACTGACCGGCCTCAGGAGTTGTCTATCTCGCGGATGACCTGACCGCCCAGTTCCCGCTGGATCAGCGCCATCCCGCTCATCTCCGCCTCGATGCCGTCGGCGTCGGCGTCCCCCTCCGGGTCCACCTCGTCGCTCTCGTCCATCGGGGACGGCTCGGGAGGCGGCGGCGGTTCGTCGGGCGGGGGCGGCATCGGCCCCGGGTCACCCGCCCCACCGCCGAACGCGGCCCCGCGGGGCGCGTCCCCGCCGGACGCGGGGCGGGGAACGGGGTTCGAGGACGCGCCGCGCTGCGGTGCCGCCCGGTCCGCCGGTGCGCTCTGACCTGGTCCGCCGCCGTTCCCCCCGGACGAGCCGAACCCGGGGGCCGGGGACGAACCGCTCGTGCCGGACGACCCGAAGCCGCCGGAAGGAGCACCACCGCCGAACCCGCCGCCGGCATTGGACCGTCCGCCGCCCGGGGCCGGGCCCGGCCCGGGGCCGCCCTGGCCCCGTCCGCCGCCGCCCGCACCGCCGGACACGGTCTCGATCCGCCAGTCGACGCCCATCCGCTCCCGGAGCACCTCGCTGAGGATCACGTCGCGATTGCCGTTGACGAACCCGAGGCGGTTGCCCTCCGCCTCGAACGCGAGCGTGAGGACGCGTCCCTCCAGCGACGCCGGCCGCACCCCGGACATGATGACCATCCAGGTCGCGCGGCTCTTCTGCTTGACGGCCTCGATGATGTCCGGCCAGTACCGCTGCACCGCCGACACGTCCACCCCGCCGCCCGGCGACGCCGCGGGTTCGGGGGCCTTCTCCTGGGGCGGCGGAGGGCTCGGCCGTGTCGCGACCGGGGCCGGACGCTCGGGGGCCGGCGGAGCGGCGGGCCGTTCCGCCGGGCGGGCCGCCTGCTCCGCAGGTCGCGGAGAAGGCTCAGCCGGAGCCGGGCTCGGTGCCGGGGCCGGGGCCGGCGCAGGAGCCGGGGCCGGGGCCGGGGCTGGCGCTGGGGCCGGTGGCGTGAACGCTTGAGCCATCCCGTCACCGGCGGGCGGCCCGGCCGGGAGACCTCCCTGGGCGGCCTGGCGTTCGAGACGGTCGAGGCGGGCGAACATCGACGCCTCGTCCTCGTAGGCGGCCGGCAGCAGGATCCGGGCGCAGATCAGCTCCAGCAGCAGCCGCGGCGACGTCGCGCCGCGCATCTCCGTGAGCCCGGTGTGCAGCAGGTCAGCCGCCCGGGTCAGCTCCCCCGGGCCCATCGAGGACGCCTGGCGCCGCATCTGCTCCAGCTCGTCCGGCGGGACGTTCAGCAGCCCCGAGCCGCCCGCCTCCGGGACGTTCGACAGGATGACCAGGTCGCGGATGCGCTCCAACAGGTCGGCGGTGAACCGGCGGGGCTCCTGACCGCTCTCGATCACCCGGTCGACGGCGGCGAACACCGCGGCGCCGTCGCGGGCGGCGAACGCGGCGATGACCTCGTCCAGCAGCGTCGAGTCGGTGTAGCCGAGCAGCGAGACGGCCCGCGCGTAGGTGATGCCCTGCTCGTCCGACCCCGCCAGCAGCTGGTCGAGGATCGACAGCGTGTCGCGCGCGGACCCGGCGCCCGCCCGCACCGCCAGCGGCAGCGCGGACGCCTCGTACGGCACGTCCTCCGACTGCAGGATCTCCTCGACGAGCTCCGTCAGCACGCCCGGCGGGATCAGCCGGAACGGGTAGTGGTGCGTCCGGGACCGGATCGTCCCGATGACCTTCTCGGGCTCGGTGGTCGCGAACACGAACTTCAGGTGCGGCGGCGGTTCCTCGACGAGCTTCAGCAGCGCGTTGAAGCCCTCCCGGGTGACCATGTGCGCCTCGTCGATGATGTACACCTTGAAGCGCGCCGACACGGGCGCGAAGAATGCACGTTCGCGCAGGTCGCGGGCGTCGTCGACGCCGCCGTGCGAGGCCGCGTCGATCTCGATCACGTCGATGTGGCCGGTCCCGGACGGGCCGAGCGCGACGCACGAGTCGCACTTGCCGCACGGGTCGGGCGTCGGCCCCTGCTCGCAGTTCAGCGAGCGGGCCAGGATGCGGGCGCTGGAGGTCTTGCCGCAGCCCCGCGGGCCGCTGAACAGGTACGCGTGGTTGATCCGGCCGTTGCGCAGCGCCTGCTGGAGGGGCTCGGCGACGTGCTCCTGCCCCTTCAGCTCGGCGAACGTCGCTGGCCGGTACTTGCGGTACAGAGCCAGACTCATCGGGGGTCCGCCCTCCCTCGAGAAGCAGAGCGTCAGAAGCGCGAGGGTGCTTTAAGCAAGGGACCCCCCGCACACCCGCCAGAGCCTGCTTATCCTTGCTGCCTTCCGGCCCTGGGGAGGTTCACAGGGTGACGCCGTGCGAGGGGTCTGCACAGAGTCTATGGCATGCGCGGCCAGGGTCGGCACGGTTGCCGCGTACTCTCCGCCCCATGACGGACGCCACGCAGCAGACGCTCCTGCACATCGCCGAACGCCGCCATTGGGAATCCGCCTGGGACTCGGGAGTGTCGTACACCATGTCGACGCTCGGCCGGACACTCGACGAGGAGGGTTTCGTCCACTGCTCGTCCGATATGGACCAGGTGGAGGGCGTCCTCGGGCGTTTCTACTCGGCCGTCCCCCGGTCGGATCTGGTCCTGCTGGTCATCGACGTGTCGCGGCTGGACGCGCCGGTCCGCCACGAGCAGGTCGGCGACGGGGTCTTCCCGCACGTCTACGGTCCGATCCCGGTCTCCGCCGTAATCGGTGTCCGGTCACTGCCCGAGAACCGGTAGGCTTTCCCGCGGAGGATTCGCCTAGTGGCCTAGGGCGCACGCTTGGAAAGCGTGTTGGGTTCACGCCCTCGCGAGTTCGAATCTCGCATCCTCCGCCACCGGACGAAGGTCTCGGCCGCTCAGCGGCCGGGACCTTCGTCGTTCCGGGGCCTCGGCCCACGCCACAGATGTAGTTCCGTCGGCGTGAGTTGCTTCGGGGTAGTTCCTCCGGTGCGATTCCACCGCTGTGGTTCGGGCCCGGCGAGCGGTCTCACTGAGTCGAATCCCCCGGCCGCCGGCCGCGTCGTGCCTGGTAGCTGTGGGGAAACGTGTTGGACGACTGGGTGAGGAACCGAACTGATCATGGGGAACAGGAACCTGGAGAACAAGGTCGCGGTCGTCACCGGCGGCGCGTCCGGTATCGGCGGGGCGATCACCCGGCTGTTCACCGGACGGGGCGCCCAGGTCGTCGTGGTCGACCTTCAAAAGGAGGCCGGCGAGGCCCTCGCGCGCGATCTCGGCGATGCGGTGGTGTTCCTGCAGGGGGACGTGTCGGACTGGGCCGTCGCGGACACCGCCGTCGCCACGGCCGTGGAGCGCTTCGGGAAGCTCGACACCCTGGTCAACAACGCGAGCGCGTCCCGCCAGAAGCCCTTCGACGAGCAGACCGACGACGACTGGCGGCTTGCCCTGGACACCGGCCTGTTCGCCACGCGCAACTTCATGCTGGCCGCGCTGCCCGAACTGAAGAAGGCCGGCGGCGCGTCGGTGGTCAACTTCGGGTCCGGCGCGGGGTTGGAGGGCCAGCGGAACCAGGCGTCCTACGCCGCCGCGAAGGAGGCCATCCGCGGTCTGAGCAGGGTCGCCGCCAACGAGTGGGCGGCGTATGGGATCCGGGTGAACGTCGTGTGCCCCATGGCGATGACCCCCGGGGTCGTCCAGTGGGCGGAGGCGCGGCCCGAGCAGTATGCGCAGTCCGCCGCGAAGGTGCCGATGGGGCGGTTCGGCGATCCGGAACGGGACGTGGCGCCCATCGTCGCGTTCCTGGCAAGCGACGACGCGCAGTACATGACGGGGCAGACCGTCATGGCGGACGGCGGCGCCGTCAAGCTCCGTTAGAGGCTCGCGGAACGCGGCCTGAGCGGAATCCGGCTCAGGCCGCGCCGGGCGCGCCCGCTCAGGCGTGCTGCGGTACCTCGTCCTTCAGGCCCTTGCGGATCTCCTCGCGCAGTTCAGGAGTGTCGGCGTGCCCGTGGACGGACGCCGCGTGCTCGGCGGCGGCCCGAACCACCTCGTCTGGTCCGGGCATCCGGCCGGACGGCCGCTCACGGTCCCGGACGGCCTGCTGGGCCGCGACGCGCTGGAGGCGTTCGCCCGCGACAAGGCCGCCGATCCGCTGGTGGCCCGGATGACGGCAGGCCCCGGCACGCCGCTTCTCCGCTCGGACGTGCAGTCGCGCGCCGAGTACCACGCGCTCGCCGCCTACGCGGACGTGTACCGTCCGCTCGGCATCGAGCATCAGCTCGCGATGGCGTTCCCCGCCGGATGCACGGCGGACGGGCCGCGCGGCGTGTGCCTGGCGGTCAACCGGGCGCGCGGGGACTTCGGCGACGCCGACCGGGCCACCGCCGACCTGCTGCGCCCCCGGCTCGTCCGGGCGATGAGGCGGCTCGCGCCGCCCGGCCGGGAGCGGGTCACCCGCCGAGAGGCCGCGGTGCTCGACCTGCTCGCCCGCGGCCTCACCGACCGGCAGATCGCGCGGCGGCTGGCCATCAGCCCGCGGACCGTCGAGAAGCATCTGGAGCACGCCTATCCGAAGCTCCGCGCACGCGGCCGGGTGGACGCGGCGACCACCTGGCCCTCCCTCGCCGGAGGCGGCCCGGAAGGGCGGTCCCGGCCCCTTCCGGACCCTCCGGAACCGGCGTGACGGTAGTTACTCACGGGGCCTCTGAGCTGCGGCGTAACTGGTTTACCAATCGGTGGAATCCGGTGACCGGGGTAGTCGGGCAACGTAGACTCTGGGCGTGATCTTCAAGGCGGTGGGTGAAGGAAGGCCCTATCCCGAGCACGGTTTGTCGTCCCGGGACTGGGCCAAGCTCCCCCCTCGCCAGGTCCGCCTCGACCAGCTCATCAGCACCAAACGGGAGCTGGACCTCCACTCGCTGCTGGCCAAGGACTCCACGTTCTACGGCGACCTGTTCCCGCACGTCGTCCAGTGGAAGGGCGAGCTCTACCTGGAGGACGGCCTGCACCGCGCGCTCCGGGCGGCGCTGCACCAGCGGACCGTCTTACACGCCCGCGTCCTCGATCTGGACGCCGTCGACATGATCGGCTGAACCCAGCGCCTCAGTGCGTCCGGGCGGGTTCGCCGGCGGGCACGCTCTTCGGTTCGACGAGGCGGACGTCCTGGCACGTCGCCGGGACCACGTATCCAGGCCGCGCGGCGAGCAGCCCGAACACCAGCTCCGGAACGACAAGGGCGAGGACGAGCGTCAGCGGGACGTGCCAGCCGCCCGTCGCGCTGTGCAGCACGCCCATGGCGAACGGCCCGAACCCGGCGAGCAGGTAGCCGCCGGTCTGCGCCATGCCGGACAGCCGCCCCGCGACGGCCGCGCTCGGCGAGCGCAGGCTGAGCAGGGTGTAGGCGAGCGGGAACGCGCTGCCGGTGCCGATGCCGAGCAGCACGACCCACGCCCAGCCGGCGGCGGGCGCCAGCAGCAGGCCGCCGATGCCGACGACCATGGCGAGCGCGACGCCGGCGACGACGGCCCGCTGGTCGCGGAGCCGAGCGGCGACCACGGGGACGGCGAAGCCGAGCGGGATGCCGACGATCATCATCGTGGAGACCATCATCCCGGCGGTGGCGTCGGCGTACCCGGCGTCCTGCATGATCTCCGGCAGCCACGACATCAGCACGTAGAACATCAGCGACGCCAGGCCCATGAACACCGCGACGTACCAGGCGACGGGCGAGCGCAGCAGCGAGCCCTCGGCGGGCGCGGCGGCCGGGGCGGCGGGCTCGGCGGGCGCGGGGGAGCGGCGGCCGTGCACCGCGAGCGGTCCCCACGCGAGCGCCGCGACCAGCGACGGGACGGCCCACACGGCGAGCGCCAGGCGCCAGCCGCCAGCGCCGTCCAGCGGGACGGCGAGGCCCGCGGCGACGGCGCCGCTGGCGGCCATCAGCATCATCGCGAGCCCGGTCAGGGACCCGACGCGGCGCGGGAAGGCGCGCTTGATGACCGCCGGCAGGAGGACGTTCCCCATCGCGATCCCCGCGCCCGCCAGGACCGTTCCAACGAACAGCGACAGCGGCGACGCGGCGACCCGCAGCAGGATCCCGGCGGTGATCAGCACCAGGGAGCCGGCGATGGCGGTCTCGGCGCCGACGCGGCGCGCGAGCACCGGCGCCAGCGACGCGAAGGCGCCCAGGCACAGGACGGGCAGGGTGGTCAGGACGCCGACCTCGACCCCGGACAGGCCGAACGCGTCCCGCAGGTCGCCGAGCAGCGGGGAGATCCCGGTGATGGCGGCCCGCAGGTTGATCGTCAGCAGCACCAGGCCGACGAGCGACCAGGCGGTCAGGGCACGGGGGACGGGGGACGTTGCCGAGGTGTTCATTTCGCCTTCGTCATGCGCCCGCGGGCGCGTCGAACCGGTTGGGGGACGGCGCGGGCCGGAGAGCCCGGCCACGCCGGAGATCGTTGATGGGACGCGGCGAACCGCGTGTGCCGGACGCGTCGCCGCCGCTACGGCTCGCGCGCGTCGGCGACGCCCGGGGCCTCCTCGGCTTTCCACGGCCCGGTGGAGGCGAGGATCTGGTCCAGGCAGGCGTGCGTGGCCCGGGCGGCGGCGTCGGCGTCGCCCGCCTGCACGGCCTCCGCGATGGGGCCGTGCGGGACGTCCGCGTGTTCGAGCAGGGTGCCCGCCGCGCCGATGCTGGCGCGCAGGGCCGTGCTGAAGTCGCGGTACAGGTCGGCGAGGACCCGGTTGTGGGTCGCCTCGACGACGGCGGTGTGGAACGCCAGGTCGGCCTCGACGAAAGCGGCGTGCTCGCCGGCCGCCCATGCTTCGTTCCGGCGGTCGAGGGCGGCGGTGATGGCGGCGATGTCGGCGTCCGTGCGGCGCGCGGCGGCGAGCCGGGCGGCCTCGACCTCCAGTCCGCGCCGCACCTCCAGGGTCTCCACCAGTTCGGCCGTCTCCAGGCGCCGCCGGACGGCGCTGGACAGCTCGCTGGTGGCCCGCACGTAGGTGCCGTCGCCCTGCCGGCTGTCGAGCAGGCCCGCGTGGGTGAGGGCGCGGACGGCCTCGCGGACGGTGTTGCGGCCGACGCCGAGCGTCTCCGACAGCACCGGCTCCGGCGGGATCTTCGCACCGACCGGCCAGGAACCGCCGGTGATCTCGCCCCTGAGCTGCTCGATCACCTGGTCGACGAGCGACGATCGGCGAGTGGTGCGCAGCGTCATGGTCCCTCCTCGATCCAGGGGGCGCCGACATCCGATCAGCCAGTCATCCTATGTTTGTGATCCAATAATACGACAGCCTCACGGACGCCTTTATTCCGGAGCGCCGGAAACCCGCACGGAACGCGGAAGGCACAGGGCGGTCAGACCCGTCCGAGGTCGTGGTTGGCCTCCTGGGACGGCGCGGCGTGCAGGCCCGCGGCCTCCAGCGCCTGCCGGTACGCGCCGGCCGCCGCCTCGGCGTCCTGGACCAGTTCGAACAGCTCCCCCAGCTCCCGGAGCAGGTGCGCGGCGGGGCGCCCGGCCGGCAGCGTCCTCAGCTGGTCCGACGCGGCGCGCAGCACGACCTGGGCGGCCGGCCGGTCGCCCTGCGCCACCCGGGCGCGGGCGAGGACGAGCCGGGCGAGCACGGTCTTCTGCGTCCGCGCGACGATGTCGATGCTGGGATGCGGCGTGATCGGGTGCGTCCGCGCCGGAGCGGGCGCCACCAGGGCCATGCCCGTGTCGAGGAACTCCTCCAGCTCGGCGATGGCCTCGTCCAGCTCGCCCACGAGGACCAGCGCGCGCGCCTTGGCGATGGTGCTCTCGGTGGCCTCGGCCCCTTCGAGCGCGCTCGTCCTGCGGAGCAGCGCCAGGGCCTCGCGTGCGGCTTCGCGGCTGCCCTCGGCGCGCGGCTTCTCGATGCCGGGCGCGCCGTCGGCGGACGGAACGACCTCCGCCACCGGGGAAGGCGCCGGCTTCGAGAACGGCATGACGCCCCTCAGCAGCGCCTTGGCGGCGGCGAGGTCGAGACGCGCACGCGCCTGCACGGGCGTCGCGTCGGTGCGGGCGGCCAGCGCCTGGTCGGCGAAGTACAGCGAGTCGCCGATCGTCCCCTCGTCGAGCGCGCGGATGCTGGCGCGCTGGTAGTGGACGCTCGCCGGCTCGTCCTGCCCGGGACCCTCCGGGTGCAGGAGCCGCCTGCCCACCTCGTGCGCGCGCACGGGCTCGGAGCGGTCGACGTAGGCGAGCAGCAGGATCCGGCCCGCCTCGGTGTACTCCTGCCCCGCGGTGAGCCCGAGCCTGCCGAGCCGGTCCATCGCGCGCTCGCCGAGCGCGATCGCCTGGCCGAGGTCGCCGACCGCGTGGTAGCAGCGGGCCAGCGCGATCACCGGCGGCAGCCAGCTCGCCCGCCCCGGATCGCGTTCGGCCTGCTCGCGCAGCTCCTCGAACAGCGCGATGGCCTGGTCGGTGCGGCCCAGCTCCTCCAGGGCGCGGGCGCGGCCCCAGCGGGCGCGGGACGTCAGGTCCGGATCGTCGCTGCGGGCGATCACCTCGTCGAAGCCGGACTCGGCGGTGCCCGGGTCGCCCGCCAGCAGCGCGAGGTGCGCATGGCGCTCCCGCACCTCCAGATGGGCGCGCTGCTCGGGCTCGACGCCCTCGGCGAGGTACTCCGGCGTGCAGCCGAGCCGTTCGGCCAGCATGCGCAGGACGGTCGGCGTCGGAGTCCGCTTACCGGACTCGATCAATGAGATGTAGCTGTCGGAAAGGTCGTGACCGGCGAGCTGTGCCTGCGACAGGCGTCTGGTGAGCCGCAGGTTGCGGACACGTTCGCCGACATTGCCTGGACCCGGCATGTGGACTCACTTAGCGGAAGTAATCAGGCGGCTGGGGTGCCGACATGATTGCACATTGCGGGTTATCGCACATCGAGAGTAATGAAGCGGGACCCCCCGGACCGTCGCGGCACCTGTCGTCTTCGACGTTATCCGACGATCCCCGCAAGATCGCCGATTACGCCGAGATTGCTCTCACTCCCGACGCTTCCGAGGTGAGGAGGCATGGCCGGCAAGGGTAGCGGGCGTGGCCGGTGAGGGGAGGGGGATGCGCGGCTAGCGCGGGTCAAGGTCGGCGATAAGGCCGTAGTGGTCGCTCGGCTGGACGTCGCCGACGGGCGCGTCGAACACGCGGGCGCAGTCGCGCACCGCCAGAGTGGGGCCGCCGTGGAGCCCGCAGCGCACCAGGATGTGGTCGATCCGGCGGAACGGCCAGTCGCCGTCCACCATCAACGGGTTGTCCGGTGTATAGGTGTCGCCCGATTCGTCCGGATGCACGCGCTCCCAGCAGTCCCGGTAGCAGACGCTCATGCCGTGCAGGGACTGCCGGCCCGTCCAGAAGCGCATGCTGGCCGCCTCCGGCGCGGCGTCCATATCCCCCGCGACGACCACGTGCACGGGTCCCTCGCTCAGGTGCTCCTCAATGGCGCGCGCGGCGGCCACCGCCTGGAGCTCCCTTTCGAGCTCGTACTGCAACTGCCAGCTGGGGAAGTGGTTCACGAACATGACGCGGCCGATCGGATCGGGTGCGCGGACGTCCGCGACGAGCGTCGTGCACGCGAATCCGGCCGTGCGCGGCGTGACGTTCAGATCGGCCTCCCACGCCGCCGCCACCGGCCACCGGCTGCCGATCGAGATCCCCTGCCCGTCGGGGTCCCGGTCCGCCTGCTGCACCACCCGGTACTCCGGGCCCAGCAGGTCGGCCGCCTGGTCGTAGGACGCGGTCTCGATCGACTCCTGGAAGGCGACGAGGTCGGGACGCAGGGCGCGGACGCCGTCGGCGATCACCCGCCGCCGCTCGGCCCACCGCCCCCGCACTCCCCACAGGTTCAGCGTCAGGACGCGCATGCCCGGCCCGCTACCCGGCGGGCGGGGCCGCTAACACCCCGCAGGTACCGGGGTCAGTCGTCGGCGGTGGCGTTCTTGTTCGGGAAGATCATCTCGCAGACCTCGAGGTAGAGCTGCTCGGGGTAGGGGAGGTAGGGGACGGCCGACAGGGCCTGGTCCTGGCCGGCGGACTCCAGGACGAACTCGCCGTAGCCGAGCATCCGGCCCGCGATCGTCCGCTTGAAGCTCATGTCGGTGACCTTCGCCAGCGGCATCATCGCGACCTTGCGGGTGATCAGGCCGGTGGTGAGCAGCATCCGCTGGTTGGTGATCACGAAGTAGTCGACCGACCACTCGGCGACCCGCCAGACGAACCAGGCGAGCAGGATCAGCCACGCCCACCAGATCCAGCTGATCACGGTGCCCGCCTGGCTGGCGACGGTGTTGCTCAGCACGCCCGCGATGATCAGTCCGCCGAGCACCAGCCCGACCGGGACCATCAGCACCGCCGGATGCCGGCGCACCGTGATCACCTGGTTCTCGTGCGGGAGAAGGTACTTGTTCACCGAGGCCGGGGCCGAGTCCCCCGGGGTGACCAGCCTCATCGCGGCCTCGGTGCGCGGCGGCGCGCGCCGGCCGGGCGGACGGGAGCCGCCGCGGCCCTCGTCTTGTGCTTGCGTGCGGGCACGGCTGCCTCCCGGAACGTCCCACGGACCCCGGTTCAGTCTCGCACAGCCGCAACCCCCGGCAAAGCAAGGCCTATGGCGCGTTGTCGAGAGAGGAACGGCGCGCCCGGCGGCGTTTCTCCGCCGCCACCGTGGCGAGCACCTCCAGGTGCCGCCGCGCGATCCGCTCCACGAGGTCCGGGGTCGCTCCCCCGCACACCTCGTCCGCGCCGTGCCGCGCGGCGGACACGCACCGTTCCACCGTGTCGGTCTGGTGCACCCCTTCGAACTCCTCGGTGAGCCGCTCGCCGATCGCGGCGTAGCGCGGCAGGTCGCCATCCCCTTGGTGAGTCATCGCGACTCCCCCTAGACCTCGCTCCCACCGCCCGGTCCGTAAAGGTCCCCTGTGCCGGGGCGGCGGAGGGGAACGCGCACTGACGTTCCGTAGCGCGTTCGTACCCCTTGCCACCCGGAACGAACATCCGGAACGAACCACGCAACCGCATCGCTGCTGCTAGACGCCCTGCCCCGCCGGGCACCCGCCCGTCAGACGACGCCGTAGAGGCGGTCGCCGGCGTCGCCGAGGCCCGGCACGATGAAGCCCTGCTCGTTGAGGTGCGAGTCGACCGCGGCGGTGACGACCTTGATGGGCGCGGACGTCCCCGCGAACGCCTCCTCCAGGTACTTGAGGCCCTCGGGGGCGGCGAGCAGGCAGAGGGCCGTCACGTCGTCGGCGCCGCGGTCGAACAGCAGCTTGATCGCGGCGGCGAGCGTCCCGCCGGTGGCGAGCATCGGGTCCAGGACGTAGCACTGCCGGCCGGACAGGTCGTCGGGGAGCCGGGTCGCGTACGTCTGCGCCTGCAGGGTGCCCTCGTCCCGGACCATCCCGAGGAAGCCGACCTCGGCCGTCGGCAGCAGCCGCGTCATCCCGTCCAGCATCCCGAGGCCCGCCCGCAGGATCGGCACCACCAGCGGCTTCGGGCTGGCCAGCTGGACCCCGTCGGCCTCCACCAGCGGCGTGCTCACGGTGGCCGCGGCGACGCGCACGTCACGGGTGGCCTCGTAGGCCAGCAGGGTCACCAGCTCGTCCGCCAGGCGGCGGAACGTGGGGGAGTCGGTGCGGACGTCCCGCAGCGTGGTGAGCTTGTGCGCGACGAGCGGATGGTCGACGGCGAGGGTCTGCATGCGGACACGGTAGCCCAACGCCCGCGCGGGGCGGCCGGGCCTGCAAAGTTGGATAGGACGCCACTGAGCTGGGCACCATGGCGATATGAGCAGCGACAGCGATCAGTGGCCGGCGGGGGCGCGCGAGCCCGCGCCCGAGCGGCCCGGGCCGGCCACCGGCCCTCCGGAGAGCGCGCCGCCGGCTCCCGACTCCCTCGTCCCCCCGCCCGAGCCCGTGCCGCTCCCCGTGGACGCCGACGACGTCGCGGAGGCGGTGACCGATGTCACAGCCGGCGGGCAGGGCGACGTCCCGCCCGAGGTGGTGCGGGAGCGGCTGCGCCGCCGCGCGATCTTCCTGCGGGAGCTGGCGGAGGCCCGGGAGCTGCGCCGCCGGGTGACGCCGCACAGGTCGCGGCGTGCCCGGATCCACGCGGCGCTGCGGCGACGCACCTTCCGCATCAACTGACCGTCCGGGCCGGGCGGGCGTCGCCCCCTTCGCGGGGTGCTGACGCGGATCGAGTAGGTTCGTGCCCTTGGGTACCGGAAAGCGGCGCTGACTCCCCGCTTCACGCGGCGGTGCGGCGCCGAGTTTGGCGGTGGGGCACGCGAGGGCGCGCCGCATCTGCGACCATGCCCAGGCAGGAACCGCGCCGGTGGGGTGGAAATGACGGATGTGGACGCGACGGACTTCGCCGTCGTGGTGTATCGGGAAGACGACCGCTGGGAGGCCGAGATCCTCCCGGTGGCGCTGACCGAGGACCTGGCGGGGCTGATCCATGCCCTGCGCCAGCAGCCCAGCCTGGGCGGGACGATCGGGCTGGTCTCGGTGGGCGACGACTTCTTCGTGGCGATCCGGCTGCTCGGCGACGAGGTGATGGTGTTCCTGTCGGACGTCACCGCCTCGGTCGACTGGCCGCTGGCCGGCCAGGTGCTGGAGTACCTGGACATCCCGATCCCCGAGGACGAGGAGCTCGACCAGGTGCTGCCGGTCGGCGACATGTCGATCTTCACGGACCTGGGGCTCGACGAGATGGAGCTCGGCGCGATCTCCGGCGACCTGGAGCTCTACCCGGACGAGATGCTGCTCAGCGTCGCCGGCCGCGTCGGCTTCGCCCCCGCCTTCGAACGCGCCCTCGACGCCGTGTCCTAGTTCGTCGCCGGGCCTCGCTACTTGAAGCCGTGGGTCATGGCGTAGGCGTTGAGCTCGGCCCAGTCGTCGCCGGTGTGGCTGTGCTGCGGGTCGATGCAGCCGAGCGTGAACGGGCGCGGGACGTCGTAGTGCGGCGCCTTCAGCTTGGGCGCGCTCTCGAAGTCCAGGACCTCGGCGATGTTGCGGGCCGCCGCGTCCCTCACCGAGAGGGGGTCGAGGCCCCAGCGCCACTCGATCGCCTTGAGGACGGACGTGTGGTCGTACACCTCGTGGGCGACGGCGCCGCGCCGGGCGCGCGGTGAGATCAGCAGGCACGGGACGCGGAAGCCGCGCAGGCCGGTGCCGAGGTCGGGGCGCGGGTCGGGGCCGGTGGGCGGCGGGACGTGGTCGAAGAACCCGCCCCACTCGTCGTAGTTGATCACCAGCAGGGTGCGCGCCCAGTTCGGCGAGTCGATGACCGCCGTGTAGACCTTGTTGAGGAAGGCCTGCCCGTACCGGATGTCGGCGAGCGGGTGCTCGTCCTCCGACAGGCCGGGCAGCGCCTCGCCGACGAAGCCGGGCTCGACGAAGCTCACCGCGGGCAGCCGCCCGTTCTTCGCGTCGTTGTAGAACTCCGAGATGTGCCGGCTGATGTCGAGGTGCTTGAGGCCCCACAGCGCGGTGAACGGGACGTCGCTGAAGTAGTAGCGGGCGGGGATCTTCGCGGCCTTCAGCCGGTCCCAGACGGTGGTGAGCTCGGAGAAGGTGAAGGTGTTGGAGATCCGGTCGGTCTGCCCGGCGTGCTGGAAGATCCGGTTGGGGAACGTCGAGGACATGATGGCGGCGAAGTAGCGGTCGCAGAGCGTCCAGTCGAGCGCGGCGTGGCCGTGGAAGCCGAGGTCGGGCCCCTTGAAGTAGCCGATGGAGAACACGTCGTTCTCCCCCGCGCGCAGCCATCCGTCGCATTTGCCGTCGTTGTACTCGGTGCGTCCGCCCGCGTACGAGTGGTCGGGGTCGTTGAAGCCGCACCCGTACGGGACCTTCAGGTGGTGGGTGTCGTGGGTGTTGCCCTGTGCGTCGGTGAAGGTGAGGCCCGCCTGGCGGCCGTCCGCGCCCGGCACCCAGCCCATGTAGTGGTCGAACGACCGGTTCTCCATCATCACGACGACGATGTGGTCGATGCCGGAGTCCCCGGGGTCGGGGAGCGCCGAGACGGGCGCCCGGACGGACGTCGCCGCGTCGGCCGCCGTCCCGCCCGCCCCGCTCGCCGCGATCAGTGCCGCGGCCCCCGCCGTCCCCGCGAGGAACCCGCGCCGCGTCAGCTCGTCCTTGCCCATGGTTCTCCTCCCGCCGCCACGCCGGTGAGAAGTATCACGACGGTTGGGACACCAGGGGAAGAACCGGAGTGGGCCACTGTGGGACAAAACCCGAAATATCCTCATGACCGAAAGGGCAGGAGGGCGGTGACCGGAGCGACCCCGTGCGTCACAATGAGCACGTGTCCTACTTCGCCGCCGTCTTCGCGCGGAGCCCGCAGGGCTGGGTCGGGGCCGAGGCCGTGCTCGCCGAGGCCGAGCACGTCGACGACGTCGCCGACCTGATGCGGGAGGCCGCCGTCGAGTCCTACGGCGATCCGGTGGTCCTGCTGATCGAGCAGGACGACGACTGGTTCGCGGTCGTCCGGCTGGACGGCGACGGCGAGCCCCGCGCCTACGTCTCCACCGTCCGCGAGGACGGGCTCGGCGCGCTGTTCCACCAGCTCGTCGGGGAGGTCCCCGACGGCGACTCCGACGGCGACCCCGCCCTGCTGGAGGACCTCGGGGTCGGTCCCGGGCAGCTCACCGACCTCGGCGAGCGCGCCCTGCCCGGGGACGCGCTGCTGACCGTCGCCGAGCGCGCCGGGTTCGGCGAGGAGTTCGACCGCCTCCGTGACTGATCCGGGCAGCGGCCCCGCCCGGCGGGCGGCGGAGCCGGACGAGGAGTACGGCGCGGCGATGCGGCTGGCGCTGGACGAGGCGCGCGCCGCCGCCCGCGACGGGGAGATCCCCGTCGGCGCCGTCGTCCTGGACGGCTCGGGCGCGGTGATCGGCGCCGGCCGCAACGACCGGGAGCGCAGCGCCGACCCGACCGGGCACGCCGAGATCGTCGCGATGCGGGCCGCCGCGGCGTCGCTGGGGGAATGGCGGCTGTCCGGCTGCACCCTCGTCGTGACGCTGGAGCCCTGCACGATGTGCGCGGGAGCATCCGTCCAGGCCCGCGTCGACCGGATCGTGTACGGCGCGGTCGACCTGAAGGCCGGGGCCGTCGGGTCGCTGTGGGACGTCGTCCGGGACCGCCGCCTCAACCATCGGCCCGAGGTGCTCGCGGGCGTGCTGGCGGAGGAGTGCGGCGCGGTGCTCTCCGAGTTCTTCGCACGCCGCAGATTCCGGTAGGCTTCCCCGCGGTGGTGTCGCCTAGTGGACGAGGGCGCACGCCTCGAAAGCGTGTGAAGGGCAACCTTCCGTGGGTTCGAATCCCACCACCACCGCCACAGGAAAGGCCGCCGACCATCCGTCGGCGGCCCTTTTTCGTTCCCTGACCCGGCGCCTCAGCCGAGAGTGCCTCAGCCGACGGTCACGAGGGCCACGCCTGCCACGGCCACGGCCATGCCCACGCGCTGGACGGCGCGGAGGCGCTCGCTGTAGGCGATCCGGGCCAGCAGCATCGTGATGGCCGGGTAGAGGGACGTCAGCACGGTGACGAGGCTCAGCAGGCCGTCCTGCACGGCGAGGTAGTACAGGGCGTTGGCGCCGGAGTCGAGCACGCCGGACAGCAGCGCGAGGCCGATCAGCGCCTTTCCGGTCACCCGCGGACCCCGGTCGCCGCCCCGGAACCGCACGGCGATCAGCAGTGCCGTGAACACCACGGTCATCGTGCCGACGCGGGCGGCGGCGATCGGCCAGAGCCCGGCACCGTCCCCGGCGGCCTTCAGCAGGATGAAGAAGACGCCGAAGCAGGTGCCGGACACCAGCGCCATCAGCGGGCCGCTGTCCAGCGGGCGGCGGAGGGGGGAGGCGCCGCCGGACGGCTCGGCCTCCTCGCCCTTCTCCATGCTGACCAGGCCGATCGCGACCAGGCACAGCAGGACGCCCAGCACGGCCGCCTCGTCCAGCCGCTCGCCGCGCAGCACGCCGACGCCGACCGGCAGCACCGCCGAGGCCAGCGCCGACACCGGCGCGACCACGTTCATCGGGCCGCGGGCGAGCGCCCGGTAGAAGGTGATCAGGCCGAGGCCGCCGCAGAGGCCGGCCAGGAATCCCCAGACCAGCGAGGGGGGCGAGGGGGCGCCGCCCACGACCACCGCGGCCACCGCGACGACCAGCAGCCCCATCGGGGCGGACAGCGCCAGGGTCTTCAGCGCGGTGGAGTGGCGCGACACCGCGCCGCCGAGGAAGTCGGCGACGCCGAACGCCAGGGCCGTGACGAGCGCGAGGGCGGTGACCATCACTCCCCGCCGATCAGCCGACTCTCGATCCGGACGTCCGGGGAGATGGTCCGGAGCCGGGCGGCGAGGTCGTCGCCGGCGTCGCGGAGCCGGTCGAGCGGGTACGGGGCGAGGCGCTCCAGCAGGAACAGCCCGTTCTTCGTCGTCTCGGTGAGGCGGGTGCGGACGCACTGCCGCCAGTTCCAGCGGCGGCAGGTGACGCCGGCGTCGTCGCGCCAGACGACCTCGCCGGGCGCCGGGTGCTCCACGGCCGGCTCGCCGCCGGCGACCACGTCGAACGGCTCGTCGCCGGTGGCCCTGATCAGGTGGGCGGGCCCCTGGTAGGCGTCGAGGTCCTCGCCGCCGATGGGCAGCGCGTAGGCGACGCTGACGGCGTTGTAGGCGTCGACGACCTTGTTGATGGAGGGGAGCGCGTCGGCGCGGCGCAGGAGGGCGTCCACGGAGGGGCGGGTCCGCTTCGGCTTCGCGCCGAACGCCCGGTACGCCTCGCGCCACGCCTCCACGTGCGGGTCGTCGGCGTCGGCGGCTCCGGCGGCCTCTTGCAGCCAGCCCTCGGACACCGCGTCGCTCGGCCCGTTGCGCAGTCCCTCGGCCGTCATGACGAGGACGGCGAAGTCGGGACGCAGTTCCCGCACGGCCTCGTCCACGGTGATCTGCTCCAGCATCGCCTGCTCCCCTTCCGGGCGGTCATTTCAGTGAACTTGAAAGTTCAGCATACCGACCGACGGGGCGTCGCCGCCAAGGGAATCCCCCTTCCTAACACGGGCGGGCGGCCGTTTGTTCTCGTCCGGCCCCGGCGCGGCCCGGAATCAGCGGCGCAGGAGCGTCTCCCGCTCCATGCGCGACAGCTTCTCGGGGTTCCGGACGGCGTAGAGCCCGGTGATGAGGCCGTCCTCGAGGCGCACCGCGATGACCGTGTCGATCTCGCCGTCGAGCCGGAAGATCAGCGCGGGGTAGCCGTTGACCTGGGCCGCCTCCAGCGAGCCGGCGGCACCGAACCTGCGCAGCCCGGCCGCCAGCGGGGCGACCTTGTCCGCCCCCAGGATCGGCACCAGCGCGGCCTGGGCGACCCCGCCGCCGTCGCCCAGGAAGACGACGTCGGGCGCGAGGATGTCGAACAGGCGCTGCAGATCGCCGGTCTCGACCGCGCGCTGGAACGCCTCCAGCGCGCTGCGGGTCTCGGCGGCGGAGACGGCCCCGCGCGGGCGCCGCGCGGCGACGTGGGCGCGCGCCCGGTGGACGATCTGGCGCACCGCGGCCTGGCTCTTGCCGACGGCCTCGGCGATCTCGTCATAGCCGAGGTCGAACACCTCGCGCAGGACGAACACCGCCCGCTCGGTCGGCGCGAGCGTCTCCATCACCAGCAGCATCGCCATCGAGACGCTGTCGGCCAGCTCGACGTCCTCGGCCACGTCGGGGGAGGTGAGCAGGGGCTCGGGCAGCCACGGGCCGACGTAGGACTCCTTGCGGCGGCGCAGCGTGCGCAGCCGGCCGAGCGCCTGCCGGGTGGTGATCCGGACCAGGTAGGCGCGCTGGTCGCGGACGGTGCCGAGATCGACGCCCGTCCATCGCAGCCAGGTCTCCTGCAGCACGTCCTCGGCGTCGGCGGCCGAGCCGAGCATCTCGTAGGCGACGGTGAACAGCAGGTTGCGGTGGGCGACGAACGCCTCGGTGGCGGCGTCCGCACGGCCGCCGGGCGCGCCCGGTCGGGCCGTGCCCGCCGCCGGTTCGCTGGATTCGCTCATGGCCCGCTCCCACCTGGTCGTCTGTGACTCTCCCACGCCCACGAGATGCCTGCCGCCGCCGTTCTGTGACACCCGCGTCCGGTGGCGCACGTCACATCGCGATGCCGTCACGGGGGTCGGGGCACCGGCATCTCCATGGTCGTCAGCACGCCGAGCGGACGGTCCGCCCGGCACACCGCTCAAGGAGTGAGGACGACCATGGAAGCCCGAATGGACCTGATGGCCAACGAGATCGGCGCCAAGATCGGCAAGCGGTTCTTCAACGTCAGCCTCGCGATCCAGCAGTCGCCGCTGCCCCGGACCGTCCAGGACCTGGTCATGCTGCGCGCCAGCCAGATCAACGGCTGCGGCTGGTGCGTGGACGTCCACACCAAGGAGGCCGCGGGCGCCGGGGAGACCGCGGTGCGGCTGAACCTGGTCGCGGCCTGGCGCGAGTCGACGGTGTTCACCGAGGCCGAGCGGGCCGCGCTGGCCCTGGCCGAGGAGGGCACCCGGCTCGCCGACGCCCACCCGGGCGTGTCCGACGGGACCTGGGCACGGGTGCGCGAGCACTACGACGAGGACCAGATCGCCGCGCTGGTCTACCTGATCGCCATGATCAACGCGGCCAACCGGCTCGGCGTGATCGTCCGCAACCGGGGCGGTTCGTACGAGCCCGCCATGTTCGCCGACCTGGCGAACTGATCCCGGGGGCCCGGCCCGGAGCGATCCGGGCCGGGCCACGGGCGGTCGTTCCGGGCGTCATTCCGGGTCGGGGAGCGTGCGGACCAGGTCGAGCAGGCGCCGGACGTCCGGCAGGACGTGGACGAGACCGGCCTCGGCGACCGCGGCGGCCGCCCGGTCGAAGAAGGGCTGCCGGACCTCGGCGATGCGCCGGACGAGCTCCCGGCCGGCCGGGGTGAGGGTGAGGTCGGCCCGCCGCCGGTCGCGGGCCGAGGGGCGGCGCTCGACCCACCCGGCCACGGCGAGGCGATCGGTGAGCCGGCTGGGGTGGCCGGGGTCGGCGGGCATCCGGGCGCCGAGGTCGGCGATGGAGATGGGCTCCCCGTCGGCGATGACCAGCAGCGCCTCGGCCTGGACGGCGGTGACGCCGAGCGGGCGCAGCAGGTGGTTGAACCGCCGCTCGATCTCCCGCTGCGCGGTCTTCACGGCCATCACCAGTTCGAGTACGGGCTCCACGGGAGGAGTCTATTGCTTCTGTGTCATGACATACATATGCTCGGCCCTCTGGCCAAATATGTGTCATGACACGGAAACGGGGCGGCGGATGCGCAGGATCAGGTTCTCCCGGACGCCGGCGTTCGACTTCGAGGCGCTCCGCGGGCTGTGGACGGCGGCCTACGACGGCGGCGACTTCGGGGAGGTCGCCGCCGTCATGGCACGGGTCCGCAGGGGCGACTTCGAGTCCTGGTACCGGGAGTGGTCGGCGATGGCGAGCACCGTCGCGGAGCGCGGGCACGCGTACGGCGAGCCGGTGTCGCGGGGCACGGCGCTGCTGCGGGCCGCCAACTACCTGCGGCAGGCCGAGTTCTTCCTGGACCCGGCCGATCCGCGGCGCACCGAGACCGCCGCGGCGGGCCGGGACCTGTTCGACGCCGGGCTGGCCGGTCTCGGAGTCGACGCCTCCCGCGTCCACATCCCCTACGACGACGCGCGGCTGGAGGCGCTGCTCCTGCGGCCCGCGGACCCCGGCGCCCGCACGGTGATGGTGGTGCAGGGCGGCTTCGACTCCACGCTGGAGGAGCTGTACTTCATGTTCGGCGCCGCGGCGGTGCGGCGCGGCCACTGGGTGCTGATGTTCACCGGCCCCGGGCAGGGGTCGGCGCTGCGCGAGCACGGCCTGCCGTTCACCGCCGCATGGGAGCGTCCCACGCGGGCGGTGCTCGACTGGCTGAGCGGCGTCGTCGAGCCCCGCCTCCTCGTCGGTGTCGGCATCAGCTTCGGCGGCCACCTGGTGGCCAGGGCCGCCGCGTCCGAACCGCGCTACGACGGCATCGTCCTCTACGACTACTTCCCCGGCATGCTCACCGCGTTCCTGCACAACGTGCCCCGGCCGGTGCGCGGCGCGTTCCAGCGCATGCCGTGGTGGATGCGGCGCGCCGTCCCCCTTTACGGCAGGTTCGACGCCCAGGCCCGGTGGGGCGTCGGCAACGCGCTGTGGACGTTCGGCGCCGGGACGCTCCCCGGCCTGATCGACGCGATGCGGCCCTTCGACGACCGCGCGTGGGCCGGCGGGATCACCGCGGACGCGCTCGTCCTGCTCGCCGAGCGGGAGCACTTCTACGACCCCGCGCTCGGCCACGACTTCGCCGCCCGCCTCACCGGCGCCCGCTCGGTGCGGGTGCACACCTTCACCGAGGCCGACGGCGGGCATCGGCACTGCCAGAACGGCGCCCTCCAGCAGGCCCATGAAGTGATCTTCGACTGGGTCCACGGCCTGACCCGCGCGGAACCGGTACCGAGTGCCTTTCCGTAGTGAGCACGGAGGCGGCCCGCACTCCTGCCGGGAGAGTCTGTGACCACGGCGATCAGCCCGGACGACACCGGGCCGATCACGACCCGACTATCAATAGGAGTGACCATGGCCGGCAGCAAGAGCAGCACGTACGAGGGGTTCACGGCCGAGGAGCGGGCCGCGATGAAGGAGCACGCCCAGGAGGAGAAGAAGGCGGCGCGGCGCGGCTCGCCGGCGGACAAGGCGGCGGAGGCGGAGCGGGACGTGCTCGCGAAGATCGCCGAGATGGGGGACACGGACCGGATCATGGCCGAGCGCGTCCACGCCGTCGTCACCTCCGCCGCCCCGGTCCTCGCGCCGAAGCTCTGGTACGGGATGCCCGCGTACGCCCTGGACGGCAAGGTCGCCTGCTTCTTCCAGAGCGCGGCGAAGTTCAAGGCGCGCTACGCGACGCTCGGGTTCAACGACGCGGCGAAGCTGGACGAGGGCCCGATGTGGGCGACCGCCTTCGCGCTGACCGAGGTGACGGACGAGGTGGAGGCGCGCATCGCCGCCCTGGTGAAGCAGGCCGTGAGCTGACGCCCGGCTACCGGGCGGGGGCGGCGCCGAGGTCGGCGAGCGCGGCCTGTCCGGCGGCGGCGTGCTCACCGCCGGCGAGCACCAGGGTGCGCGCCGCCTGGTACCGGCAGCCGGCCGACTCGAACGCCGCGGCGGCGGCGAGCTGCCGCGGCAGGTCGCCGTCGAGCAGCGCCTCCGCCCGGTCCACCTGGGCGGAGGCGACCGGGTTGCCGGTGACGAGGGCGCGGGCGGCGGCGATCCGGTCGCGGGCGTCCGGGTGCCCGGCGAGCACCGCCGCCTCCGCCCTGAGCGCCGCGTACCAGTGCAGCCAGACCCAGCAGACCCACTTCCACACCTGGTCCGGCTCCGGCGCGACCCGTTCCAGCGCCGCGTCGACCTCGCCGCGATGGAGCAGGACCATGGTGTCGAAGACGGCGCCGTAGCCGAGGCGGTGGTCCGCTTCGGGGCCGGCCCGGCCGACGATCGCGAGCCAGGCCGCCCGGGCGTCCTCGTCGCCACGCAGGCCGTGGACCATCGCGACCGACGCGGCGGCCGGGCCGAGCGAGCGCGACCGCAGCCGCCCGCTCTTCTCCCACGCGTCGAGGAACCGCACGCTGGTGGTGCGCACGTCGCCGACATTGCCGCTGAACGCGTCCGCGACCAGCAGCCAGGACGTGGCGTGGTGGCCCGCCTCGGCGAGCAGCGGATGGTCGGCGAGCCGCCTGCCCCACCGGCGGGCCTCTGGCAGCTCGCCGACGCCGACGGCGGTTCCGGCGGCCATGGCGAGGGCGTCCATCAGCTCGTGCGTACCGGCGGGGGTGGACGGCTCGGACCCCAGCAGGCCGATCCGGCGGCGGGCCGCGGCCGCGGCGGCGAAGGCGTCACCGGCCCAGCTCTGGGCGCCGGACAGCGCGTCGAGGGCGGCGGACTCCGTCACCGGGTCGCCCGCGCGGCGGGCCAGCTCGACCGCCCGTTCGGCCTGCTCGACCGTCTCCTGAACGGGGTTGTCCGGGTCGCCCTGGACCGCGCCGAACGCGTCCGCGAGCACCGCCGCCTCGGCCAGCGCGTCGGCCCCCTCGGCGGCCGGTTCCGCGCCGGACAGCTCCCGCGCCTCCACGAGCATGCCCTTCACCTCGTCCACGGGTGGGGTGGACGCGAACGAGCTGGAGAAGCGGTACGCGACGGTCGCGGCGGTGGCCAGCCCGCGGCCGGCGCCGGCGGTGTCCCCGGCCCGGCGGGCGGCCTCGGCGGCGGCGCGGTGCAGGCGGTACATCTCGCCGTCGACGCTGCGGCACCCGGCCACGGCGGCGGCGTGCCGCAGCGCCACGGCAGGGGCGGGGGGAT